>NZ_CM001439.1:5772526-5965593 GCF_000244955.1 Saccharomonospora marina XMU15
CTTGGCTGCAGCCGGTGCTTGCGGCAGCGGCGCCGCCGACGGCGGGCACGGCGTGCCCGCACCCCCGGTGACGGCAGTCGGTGCGGCAGCCTTCGACGGATCGGGCACGGTGGTGCCCGCTCCGGCCGCGACCGTGACGTCTCCGGGGCCGCCACCTGCGTCGATCGAGCTGGGCACGCGTGGCGAGGTCTCGACCCGCAGCTGCCTCGGCCCGGCCTCCAACTGTCGGACCCCGGCCAGGTTCTCGCCGCTGAGCGCCGCGTAGGCGTTCAACGCCCTGGTCGCCTGTTCCCGCGCCTCGCGCGCCCGCGCGACCTTGACGACGTTGTCGGTCTCGAAGCCGAGCAGGCTGATCACGGAGTCGAGCGTGGTGTAGCCGCCCGCGCCTTCTCGCAGGGTCTGCGAATCGGGGAGTTGATGCAGGGTACGGCTGAACGCGTCGCCCTGGGCGAAGATCCGCTCGGCGGAGTCGTTGACCTTCTCGACCGCCTGCTCGGAGAACGACGCCTGTGCCTGGACCGCCGAACCCGCCTCCGCGCCCGCCTTGCTCTGCCACCGCACACCCAGCTTGCCGAGTTCGGTTCTGAGGGTGGCTTCGGTCTCGGCGAGCGCGGCCGCCACCGACTTCAGCGCGTCGACGGCGTCGGCGATCCCGCTGGTGCCCGCGCCGGAACGGAACCTGTCGATCTCGTCGGCCAGCATGTTGTCGGTGTAGCCGTCGAAGCGGTGGCTGCTGATCCGTTCGGCCAGCGCGGTGATGTCGAGGTTGTCCATGTCGGTTGCTACCTCCTGCCCTGCAGGGTTTTCACCGCGAGCGTGGCCGCGTGCCGCGCCAGCTCGCACATCCGGGCCTGGCTGAACTCGCCGGGGTCGGTCGGGTAGAACTGCACCCGCAACGTCTGCCCACGCGCTACCCCGACGAGCGTCTCGCAGTCACTTGCGCTGGAGCCTTTCGCGTAGTGCAGCAGCGCCGGGTAGGACTCCACGTCGACCCGCTCGCTCACCATGACTCCTTCGGCGCGCGTGCCTCGCGTCCATTCGGTGAGGTCGGCGTCGGTGACGAGTTCGACGTAGTAGCTGTGGTACGGCGACGACCGGTCGACGTCCAGCGAGCACGTCGCGCCCTGCCTGCCCACCGGCTCCGAATGCGGCGTGCTGTTCACCCGCAACTCGTCCAGCTGCGCCTCGGTGAACAGCGAGCACGGGTCCAAACCGGTGAGCGAAAGCTCACGGGGACGCTCGACGGTTGGCCGCGCGGACCCGGCGCCTGCCGCCGGACCCGCACTGGCGGAGCCCGCGCTGGTGGCCGTACAGCCCGAAATCTGCACGGCGGCCAGCCCGGTGAGTGTCAGTGCCGCGATGACCGGCGCGAGCCGGGCCGGTGCGGCGCTGCTAGCCGTGGAAGCCACGGCGGTCACCGAAGGCGGCGGCCTTCTCTTCCTCGCTCACCCCGTACTCGGCACTCGCGGCCCGCAACTGCTCGGCCAGGTCGCGCAGTTGCCGCACGTAGGAGCGCACGCGTTGCTCGTAGGAGCCCTCGCCGCCCGCGATCACCTGGTTCCAGGCCTGCACCGCGTGCGTTGAAACGACGTCCTGCGAGGGCGGAGGAATCCGCAACGCGGCCAACCGCTGCGCGAGTTCGCGCTGCAGCGCCGCCGCCTGCTCCTCGATGACCTTGGCGACCGCGAGGATCTGGTCCGGAGCCACCCTGAGGTCGGCGACGCCGGGCACCGGTGGCACGCTCGCGGCGAGTTGGGTGCCGCCCCCGGAACCGAACATGGTGGCCAACGACCGAGGCAGCTCACCGTCCCGTGACATCTGCACACCCCCTGCTACGTGCGGTAGCCAGCCGGTCTCCGTAAGCAGGCTACCAACCGCAGTGTCACCGTGACCTGAACTCGGAAGGGAAAACCTGCCCACCGGTTCCGTTCGCAGGTGCGAAATCGGGCTAACCGGTCGGCAGTGCGATCTCGCCGCGCACCGCGCGCAGCGCGATGTCGGTGCGGTGGTGCGCACCCGGCAGGTGCACCTTGGCGACCCGCTCGTAGGCCTGCTCCCGCGCGGCTGCCAGGTCGTCGCCGGTGCCCACCACTGAGAGCACCCTGCCACCGCTGGAGACCACCGCGCCGTCGTCGCGTCGGCGGGTGCCCGCGTGCAGCACGCCTTCGGCTTCGCTTCCGCTGATGACGTCACCGGTTCGCGGCCTTCCGGGGTAGCCGTCGGCGGCGATCACGACGGTGACGGCGGCGCCGTCGGCCCACTCCAGCGGCGGGTGGTCGGCAAGCGACCCCGTCGCGGTCGCGTGCAGCAGCCCCGCGATCGGGGTACGCAGCAACGCCAACACGGCCTGCGTCTCCGGGTCGCCGAAACGGCAGTTGAACTCGATGACCTGCGGGCCCTGCGTCGTCAGCGCCAACCCGGCGTACAGCAGCCCGGAGAACGGGGTGCCTCGCGCCGCGAGTTCGTCGACAACAGGCTGCACGACGGTCGAAACCACGTCGCCGACCAGCCCGGGAGGCGCCCACGGCAGCGGCGCGTATGCGCCCATGCCTCCGGTATTGGGCCCGGTGTCGCCGTCGCCGACGCGCTTGAAGTCCTGCGCGGGCAGCAACGGCACCACGGTCCGGCCGTCGACGAGGCAGAACAGCGACGCCTCCGGACCGTCCAGGAACGACTCCAGCACCACGGGGTGACCGCCGTCGAGCAGCATCAGCGCGTGCTTGCGAGCGTGTTCGACGTCGTCGGTCACCACCACGCCCTTGCCCGCGGCCAGCCCGTCGTCCTTGACCACCCAGGTGGGGCCGAAGCGGCCGAGCGCGGCGTCGAGATGGGCCGGGTTGTCCACCACCTCGCTTCGTGCCGTCGGCACCTCGGCCGCCGCCATGACCTCCTTGGCGAAGGACTTTGAGCCCTCGATGCGGGCCGCCTGCGCCGACGGCCCGAAGCAGGCGATACCCGCCTTGCGCACGGCGTCGGCCGCGCCCGCGACGAGCGGCACCTCCGGACCGATGACGACGAGGTCGGCCTTCCACCGCAGCGCCGCGGCGGCGATGTCGGACACCTCGGTCAGGTCGACGCCGACGGCCTCCGCGAGCGCGGCCGTGCCCGCGTTGCCGGGCGCGCAGCCCAGCGCCGTCACCGCCGGGTCGTGGGAGGCGGCCAGTGCCAGGGCGTGCTCACGGGCTCCGGAGCCGATAACCAGGACGCGCACGGCCACAGCGTAAGCGGCGGGGGTCGCCCTTCGTTCACCGGTATGTCTCCTTTCCGCCGCCGCCATGTCGTGCGACGGTCTCCCTTCCCGAGCAAGGTTGCGGCGAATCCAGGACGGCACAGGAGAGAAGGCAGAATGACACTGTTGACACGAGGGCGAGTGACCGCGGTCGCCGCGGTCGGCCTCGCCGTGCTGAGCATCACCGGTGTGGCGGCCCCGGCCCGTCCGGCCGACGCGGCGCCCAAGGCGGCGGGCGCCGAAAGCGGCTTCGTCGTCGTGGGACACCGGGGTGCCTCCGGCTACCGGCCGGAACACACGCTCGCCAGCTACGAACTCGCCGCGCGCATGGGCGCGGACTACATCGAGCCCGATCTGGTGACCACGAAGGACGGCGTGCTGGTCGCCAGACACGAGCCGGAGATCGGCGGCACCACCGACGTGGCAGGCCACCCGGAGTTCGCCGACCGCAAGACCACCAAGATGGTGGACGGTGAACCGGTGACCGGGTGGTTCGCCGAGGACTTCACCCTCGCCGAACTCAAGACGCTGCGCGCGAAGGAACGGATTCCGCAACTGCGCCCGAACAACACGATCTACGACGGCCGCTACCAGGTTCCGACCCTGCAGGAGGTCATCGACCTGGCGAAGCGGCTGTCGCGGGAACTGCACCGCGAGATCGGCATCTACCCCGAGACCAAGCACCCGACGTACTTCCGGCAGCAGGGGCTCGCGCTGGAACCGGCGCTGGTGCGCACGCTGCGGCGAAACGGGCTGGACCGACCCAACGCGAAGGTGTACGTGCAGTCGTTCGAGGTGGGCAACCTCGTGGAACTCAACCGCACGTTGCGGGTTCGGCTGGTGCAGCTGATCGGCGGTTCCGCAGCACCGTACGACTTCGTCGCCTCGGGTGACCCAAGGACCTACGACGACCTGGTGACACCGCAGGGTCTTGCCGAGATCGCCACCTACGCCGACGGCGTCGGCCCCACCAAGGACCGGATCATCCCGCGCGACGAGAACGGCTACCTGACCGAGCCGACGACGCTGGTGGACGACGCGCACCAGCTCGGCCTTGCCGTGCACCCGTGGACGTTCCGCGCGGAGAACGCGTTCCTGCCCGCCGAGCTGCGTTCCTCCGACGACCCGGCGGCGTGGGGCGACATCCTCGCCGAGTACGAGACCTTCCTCGCCACCGGCATCGACGGAGTGTTCGCCGATCAGCCGGACATCGCGGTGGAGGCGGCACGGCAACGGCGCTGACTCGGCGCGCTCGAGGCCGCCGCTCAGCTCGGGCGTGCGGCGGCCTCGAGCCTGCGGTCACCGTCGCAGGTGTCCGCGCTGTACATCTCGATCTTGCGCCGGATCAGCCGCCGGTGCTCCCGCAACCGGGTGATCTGTTGCTCCACCCGGTTGTCGTGCTCCATGAGGATGGCCAGCCGCTGCGGTACGCCCGCCTCCCCGTCGTGCAGCAGGTCGACGTAGCGCAGCAGCTGTGCGATGGGCATCTCGGTGTCGCGCAGGCAGCGCAGCAGCCGCAGCAGGCCCAGATCCTCTTCGGTGAACCTGCGCCGCCCACCCGGCGTACGGCCGATGCCGCGCAGCAGGCCGATCTTCTCGTAGTAGCGCAGGGTGTCGATGCTGAAGCCGGTCTTCTCGGCGACCTCGGCCGGAGAATAGAAGCTCACCGACCCAGAGTCGCACCTGGAGCGCACTCCAGGTCAAGCTCTCAGGTCAAGCTCCGCCCTCGCAGCGCGCCACCTCGCGCGACGGTCGGCCGCGCGCGGAGATCACGACCCCGCCCGCACCCACTACGCGCACCTGTAACGAGCCGCACGCGCAGCGGGTCCATACCGTCTCACCATCCGGAGTTCGGTGCCGCGACACCACCGCGTAGGTGTCGTCGTCGGGCCAGCCGCAGTACGGGCAGGTACTCATGCGACCCAGCATGGAGCCACCCATGCGTGCAGGTCCAGGTTGGATTGCTGGACCCAACCGTGAAGAATCACCTACATGATTGACCTGCGCAGGCTCACCGTCCTGCGAGCGGTCGACTACTACGGCACGGTCACCGCAGCGGCGAGGGCACTGCACCTCACGCCGTCAGCGGCGTCGCAGCAGATTCGCCAGCTGGGCAGGGAACTCGGTGTCCCACTGCTCGAGCCGCACGGACGAAAGGTCCGGCTCACCGGCGCTGCCCGCACCCTGATCGCGCACGCCGATGCCATCGAGGCCAGGTGGCAGCTGGCGGAGACGGAACTGCACGCCACAGCCGACCAGCCTGCCGGGGTGGTGAGGCTGGCCGGGTTTCCCACCGCGATGTGCCGGTTCCTCGGTCCGGCCACCGCCCGGCTCCGGCAGCGTTACCCGGCGCTGATGGTGCGGTTACGCGAGGCCGAGACACCGCTGTGCTTCGACCTGCTGTTCAACGGCGAGATCGACATCGCGGTGGTGGAGGCGATCCCGGGCAACCCACCGGCAGGCGACCAGCGGTTCGACCAGCGCCCGCTGCTGGACGATCCGTTCCACCTGCTGCTGCCCTGCGGCCACCGGCTCGCGGGCAGGCGGTTCGTCGAACTGTCCGAGGTGGCCGACGAACCGTGGATCATCGGACCGCCCGGCGACGCGTGGCGGGTGCACGTGCTCGCCGCATGCGCGGCCGCCGGTTTCAGCCCCACGATCGCGCACGAGGCATGCGACTCCAGTCTCGTCGCCTCGCTGGTCGAGTTAGGACTCGGCGTGGCGCTGTTCCCCAACCTGGCACAGCTACCGCCGGACGCCGACGTGTGCGGCGTCGGTGTCAGCGGCACGGCCCCGTCACGACGGTTCCTCACCTGCACCCGGTCAGGCGCGAGGGCGGCTCCCGCCGTCGCCGCCGTGCTGGAAGCGGTCGACGAACTGCTGCGGACAGCCGATCCGGGCTAGACGAACCGGTGGCGCACGATGGTCTGCTCGCGCCCCGGCCCCACCCCGATGGCGGAGATCCGCGCGCCGACGAGTTCCTCAAGCCGTTCCACGTAGGCACGCGCGTTGGCGGGCAGTTCCTCGAAGGAGCGGCACTGGCTGATGTCCTCCCACCAGCCGGGCAGTTCCTCGTAGATCGGCACCGCGTGGTGCACGTCCGTCTGCGTCATCGGCATGTCGTCGGTGCGGAAGCCGTCCACCTCGTATGCCACGCACACCGGAACCCGCTGCAGTCCCGACAGCACGTCGAGCTTGGTGAGGAAGAAGTCGGTGATGCCGTTCACGCGCGCCGCGTAGCGCCCGATGACCGCGTCGAACCAGCCGGTGCGCCGTGAGCGCCCGGTCGTGACACCGAACTCCCCACCCGCCTTTCGCAGGTTCTCGCCGGCCTCGTCGAGCAACTCGGTGGGGAACGGGCCGGAGCCGACCCTGGTGGTGTAGGCCTTGAGAATGCCGAGCACCGTCGTGATGCGGCCCGGTCCGATGCCCGAGCCGACGCTCGCGCCGCCGGAGGTCGGGTTGGAGGAGGTCACGAACGGGTAGGTGCCGTGGTCGACGTCGAGCAGGGTTCCCTGCGAGCCCTCCAGCAGCACGGTCTGCCCCTGCTCGAGGGCCTTGTTCAGTTCGAGCCGGGTGTCGGCGATGCGGTGGGCGAACCGCTCGCCCTGCTCGAGCACCGTGTCGGCGACCTCACCAGGGTCGAGCGCCTTGCGGTTGTAGACCTTGACCAGCACCTGGTTCTTGAACTCCAGCGCCGCCTCGACCTTCTGCCGCAGGATCTTCTCGTCCAGCAGGTCCTGCACCCGCACCCCGACCCGGGCGACCTTGTCCTGGTAGCACGGGCCGATGCCACGGCCGGTGGTGCCGATCTTCTTCGCGCCCAGGTAGCGCTCGGTGACTTTGTCGATCGCCACGTGGTACGGCATGATCAGGTGCGCGTCCGCCGAGATCAACAGACCTGCGGTGTCGACGCCGCGCTGCTCGAGTCCCGCCAGTTCGTCCAGCAACACGCCGGGATCTACCACCACGCCGTTGCCGATCACGTTGGTCACCCCTGGCGTGAGGATTCCGGAGGGGATGAGGTGCAGCGCGAAGTCCTGCCCGTCGGGCAGCACCACCGTGTGCCCGGCGTTGTTGCCGCCCTGGTAGCGGACCACCCACTGAACCCGGTCGCCGAGCAGATCGGTGGCCTTGCCTTTGCCTTCGTCGCCCCACTGGGCGCCGATGAGCACGATCGCCGGCATGTGACACTCCTGGTAATAGACGGCAGGCGCAAGAATTGCCGGTGCATGAGCCTAACCGAGGAGTTTCACGTGCGTGGAGTGGTGCTGGCTTGCGGCGACGCCGCCGGTTCGCTGCCACCTGCCGGGCAGGTTCATGTCGAGCCTGTTCCCGCAAGGCCCGGCAAGGCCGACGTCGATCCACTGCTCAGCCCCGCCCTGGTCGTCGCCGGTACCGACGCCGACCTCGCCGCCGTGGTGCTGCGCCTGCTGCGCAAGGACCTGCTGGCCGAGACGACGGTCGGCTACGTCCCCACCGATCCCCGCTCGGCTGTCGCCTCGCTGTGGCGGTTGCCGACGAATCCGGAGCGGGCCATGCGGCTCGCACTGACCGGCAACGACCGGCCGGTACCGCTGATCAGGGACGACGTCGGCGGCGTGCTGATCGGGCGGGGCGAACTGCCCCGGGTGCGGGGGATCGCCTACTGCGACGACACCGTGGCGTTGCGGGGTGAGGCCCGCTCGGTGGTCGTGCGCCCGAGCGAGGTGGCCGCCGAAGGCCTCGTCGTCACGGTCACCAGCGGGCGGCTGCGCAGGCGAAGGGACGTCTTCACTTCCAGGGCCTTCCAACTCGGCTGCGACCCGCTGGTCCCCATCAGCGACGGCGTACCCCACCCTCGGCCGATGGACCGCTGGACCTGGTACCGGCATACGGAGGATCTTCGGTTGGTCAGGCCCAGCAGTTAACCCCAAAGTGTTGATCACGTCACCTGTGTGGGTCACAGTCGGAAAGTCACCAACCGATTACGGCTGAGAGGTACGCAGTGCCGAAACCCCGCACTCTCCTGCAAGGACTGACCTCACTGGGCGCCGCCGTCACGCTGACGGCATGCGTCAACGTGGCCGCCGTGGCCGACCCTCCCGGGATCCCGGACGAGGCCACCGCGCGAGCGCAACTGGCAGAGCTGACGATGGCCCCGGAAGGCTCACCGGACGGCTACGACCGCGACAAGTTCCCACACTGGAGCGACCAGGGCGACAACTGCAACACCCGCGAGACCGTGCTGGCACGTGACGGCGACAACGTCGAGGCCGGCAACGACTGCTATCCCACCTCCGGCACCTGGAGCAGCCCCTACGACGGGGACACGTGGTCGCAGCCATCCGATGTCGACATCGATCACGTGGTGCCCCTCGCCGACGCCTGGCGCACCGGGGCCTCGGAGTGGACCACCGCGAAACGCGAGCGCTTCGCCAACGACCTCGAGGGCCCGCAACTGATCGCGGTTACCGACAACGTCAACCAGGAGAAGGGTGACAAGTCGCCCGACGAGTGGAAGCCGCCGAGGCAGAGCTATTGGTGCACCTACGCCAGCATGTGGATCAACGTCAAGTACCGCTGGGAACTCACCGTCGACGAGGCCGAGCACGCCGCACTCGACGACATGCTCGACCGCTGCTGAGCGCGTTCCGGAAGGCGCCGCCACGCGAGTCCGGTCGGCGGGTGCACGCGGGACCGTAGTGTTGTCACTCGGGCGGTCCTGCGAGTTCGGTGCTCGTTGGCAACACCCCTCGCCCGGGCCGCGGGTGGATGCCCCGCGGTCGCCACAGCGAGCCAGGAGTCAGGCATGGAGCGCCCGAGCCGCATCGAAACAGCAGCGCCAATGGCCGTGATCGGTCTGTCGTGGACCTGAACGGCAAGGTGAACCTCGGCGACGGCAAGGACCACAGCGACACCGGTCGATCCCGTCGACGCAAGGGCGCGCTGGCGGGCCTGGCGATGCTGCTGCTGGTCGCCGTACCGGCCGGCTGGTGCGCGTTCCTGGCCATCGTCAGCTTCACCGGGTGTCTGATCGAGTGCGGTGAACCCCAGCCTGCGCCGGGCGCAATGTGGGCTGCGCTCACCGCGGCACTGCTCTCCTTGCCCCTCATCACCGGACTGGCCGTGTCCCGGGTGCCGCTTCGTCGCCTCTGGCCTTGGCTCATCGGCCTCGTCGGCGCGGTTGCGCTCGGCGCTCTGCTCGCGCAACGCGTGATCTGACGGACGTTCGGTCGCCCTCGCCTGCCGTTACGGCTCGTTTCGGACCCGCCGGTTTCCGGAAGGCGCGGGAACCATCGACAGCGAGACCGCCTGCCCGGCCTACGGCGGCAGCGGCGATCGCGTCGCCGTGCTGGGGCTGAACAGCCGCCGCTACGCGAGCCCGGTCGCCTCGACGGCGGCCGGGTCGGAGTCGGCGAGCAACTGACGGCACCTTTCGTACTCGTCGTTCTCGCCGATGCGACCCGCCGCCTTGGCGAGCGCGGCGAGTGCGCGCAGGAAACCCTGGTTGGGGCGGTGTGACCACGGCACGGGACCGAACCCCTTCCAACCCGCCCTGCGCAACTGGTCGAGCCCACGGTGATAGCCGGTGCGGGCGTAGGCGTAGGCGGCGACGAACTCCTGCTGCGTCAGCGCCCGCTCGGCCAGCACGGCCCAAGCCTCACTGAAGTCGGGATACTCCGCGGCGACCTCGACCGGGTCCGTCCCGGTGTCCATGGCGGCCTGCGGCTGCGGCCGATCCGGCAGTTTGGTCGGGTCCGGTTCCAAGAGGTTGCCGTGCGTCATGCGGCCATTCTGCCGTACCGGCCGAGGCGGCCGTTCACAGCAGCAACGTGAGCATGGTGGTGGCTCCCGCCAACACCAGTGCCACGATCAGGATCGCGGCCACCAATCGTCTCGGCATCATGGAAAGCCATCGTAAAAAGGGCGGCTCGTCGCGGGCACGCCGCCCGCGACGAGCCGCCGTTGTCCGGTTACAGCTTGTTGCCCGCCGACTTCAGGCTCTGCGCCGCCTCGACGACGCGAGCCGCCATCGAGCCTTCCGCGACCTTGAGGTAGCTGCGCGGGTCGTAGACCTTCTTGTTGCCGACCTCGCCGTCGACCTTCAGCACGCCGTCGTAGTTCTTGAACATGTGGTCGGCGATCGGGCGGGTGAACGCGTACTGGGTGTCGGTGTCCACGTTCATCTTCACCACGCCGTAGGAGACGGCCTCGTGGATCTCCTCCAGCAGCGACCCTGACCCGCCGTGGAACACCAGCTCGAACGGCTTCGAGCCTTCGGCGAGCCCCAGCTTCTCCTCGGCCACCCGCTGGCCGCGCCTGAGCACGTCGGGCCGCAGCTTCACCGCGCCCGGCTTGTAGGAGCCGTGCACGTTGCCGAACGTGGCCGCGAGCAGGTACCGGCCCTTCTCACCGCTGCCGAGCGCGTCGACGGTCTTGAGGAAGTCACCTTCCGCGGTGTAGAGCTTCTCGTTGATCTCGTTGGAGACGCCGTCCTCCTCACCGCCGACGACGCCGATCTCCACCTCGAGGATGATCTTCGCGGCGGCGGCGCGCTCCAGCAGGTCGGCCGCGACCTTGAGGTTCTCGTCGAGGTCGATCGCGGAACCGTCCCACATGTGCGACTGGAACAGCGGGTTCTTGCCCGCGTTCACGCGCTCCTTGGAGAGCTCGATGAGCGGGTTCACGAAGCCGTCGAGCTTGTCCTTGGGGCAGTGGTCGGTGTGCAACGCGACGTTGATCGGGTACTTGGCGGCGACGACGTGCGCGAACTCGGCCAACGCGGTCGCGCCCGTCACCATGTCCTTCACCTTCTGCCCCGAAGCGAACTCGGCGCCGCCGGTGGAGAACTGGATGATCCCGTCGCTTTCGGCCTCGGCGAAGCCACGCAGGGCCGCGTTCAGGGTTTCCGACGAGGTCACGTTGATGGCCGGGTACGCGAACTCGTTCGCCTTGGCCCGGTCCAGCATCTCGGCGTAGATCTCGGGTGTGGCGATGGGCATCGGTTGTCCTCCTCGAGAGCGGGCGCTTTACCCGCAATCCTACGAGGGTCGCCGCCACGTCGCGGCGCCCAGTTACAGCAGTTCCTCGGCGAGCGCGCGGTAGGTGGGCAACGGGTCGACGTCGACGGGAAGTGCCTGCACGCAGACGTGATCGGCACCGGCCTCCAGGTGCGCCCTGACGCCTCGAGCCACGGTCTGGGCGTCGCCGTGCACGGCGAGCGCGTCGATCAACCGGTCACTTCCGCCGTCGGCGATGTCTTGTTCGGACCAGCCGAGTCGCTTCAGGTTGTTCACGTAGTTCACCAACCCGAGGTACGGCCTGCTGACCACCGGTCGAGCGATTCTCCTCGCGCGCTCGGGATCGGTTTCCAGCACCACCTTCTGCTCCGGCGCGAGCAGCACGCCCTCGCCCACGATCTGCCGCGCCCAGCGGGTGTGGTCCGCGGTGGTCAGGTACGGGTGTGCCCCGGCGGTGCGCTCGCCTGCCAGCCGGAGCGCCTTGGGGCCGAGCGCGGCGAGCACCAGGTCCGAGGAGGCCACGCCCTCCCGGTCGAGTTCGTCGAGGTAGGTCACCATCTTGTCGTACGGCTTGCGGTAGTCCTTCGTGGCTTCCGGGTGCCCCACGCCGACGCCCAGCACGAACCGGCCGGGGTGCTTGGCGATGATGCGGTGGTATGAGCGCGCCACCGACTCGGCGTCGTCCTTCCACATGTTCACGATCCCGGTCGCCACCGTGATCGAGCTGGTGGCGTCGAGCAGCGCGTCCACGACGTCGAGGTCGGCAGGGGGTGAACCGCCGACCCAGATCGTGCCGTAGCCGAGCCGCTCGATCTCAACCGCCAGTTGCGGGCTCAGCCCGCTGGCCCATCGCCAGATGCCGATCTCACCCAGGTTCGCAGTCATGCCCTCCGCAACAGCGCGATCACGTGCGGGCATTCCCGACGAATTGCTACCCAGCAGTAGCCTACTGCGAGTAAGTTACGGTACGGTGCACTCCGAGACACACCGATGGAGGCACCAATGGCGTTCCTGGCCGGCAAGAGCGTGAAGAACAAGGTTGTGCTCATCACCGGAGCCGCGAGAGGAATCGGCGCCGGGCTGGCCGAGCGGCTGGCGCAGGACGGCGCGAAGGTCGCGCTCGTCGGGCTGGAGGCAGCCGAGCAGGAGAAGGTCGCAGCCCGCATCGGCGAGGCCGCTCGCTGCTGGGAAGCCGACGTCACCGACTGGACCGCGCTGGAGCAGGCCACAAAAGGCGTCGTCGAGCACTTCGGCGGCATCGACATCGTCATCGCCAACGCCGGGATAGCCACCACCGGGTTCGTCCGCTCGATCGACCCGGTTGCCTTCGAGAAGGTGATCGAGGTCGATCTGCTCGGCGTGTGGCGGACCTTCCGGGTCACCCTGCCGCACGTCATCAAGCGAAACGGCTACCTGCTCGCCATCTCCTCCCTTGCCGCGATCGCGCACGCACCCGGCATGGCCAACTACTCCGCCGCCAAAGCGGGTGTCGAAGCCTTCTGCAACAGCCTGCGCGCCGAGGTCGCCCACCTCGGGGTGAAGGTCGGTGTCGCACACCCCACCTGGATCAGGACGGACCTCGTCTCCAGCGCCGACGCGCACCCGGTGTTCGGCAAGCTGCGTGCCAGCATGGGCGGTCCCATCGGCAGGACCTACCCGCTCGACATCGCGCTCGACTGCCTGCAGGCGGGCATCCGGCGCCGGGCACGCACCATCCACGTGCCGAGGTGGGTGGGCGCGCTGAAGTTGATGCGTTCGTTCCTGCCGCCGATCATCGAACTCGGTTCACGGGCCCGCGTACCCGCCGCCGACCGGGCCGCGCTGGAAGACATCGCAACCAGGGGTGCGAGGGAGGCCGCCGTCACCGGTCACGGCGGCAGGGCGGCGATCAAGTAGCAAGCCACCCGGCCTGCGGGGGCGGCCTGCTCGCCCGGCCTCGCTGACCGTCCGAAAGCTCCTGGCCACCGGGCGCGACACGGTCGAACAGTTCGAGGTCAGGTGTCATGATGGAGGCACCGCTCGACGAGGAGTGCGCCGGTGAAGCTACGTACCGAGATCGCGCAGTCGTGGCGGCGATCGGAGCTGAGCGGGCTCAAACCGGGCGCTCCGACCGACCGGCTCGAGGTACGCGACATCGACCCCCGCAGCAGGTTGCTGCGTGCGGCCACCCCCGTGCTCGACGACATCGCCAGGCACCTCGGGAACACCAGCCTTTGCCTGGTACTGGCCGACCGCGACTGCCGCATCGTGGCCAGGCGCTTCGGCAGCCACTCCGTGGAACGAGCACTCGACAACGTCAGCGCCGTTCCCGGCTGCCGGTACACCGAGGACACCAGCGGCACCAACTCACTGGCTACACCGTTCGAGCTACGCAGGGGCGTCGCCGTCCACGGCAGCGAGCACTACCTCGAAGGTCTCAAGCGATTCACCTGCTACGGCCACCCGATCGTGCACCCGGCGACTAAGCGGCTGGAAGGCGTCCTCGACATCACCGGCCTCGCCGAGGACACCAACCCGCTGCTCGCGCCGTTCCTCGTGCACGCGATCGCCGACATCGAGCAGCGCCTGCTGGAGGGCTCCAACCAGGCGCAGCAGCACCTGCTCGCCGCGTTCCAGGCGGCACAGCACCGCTGCCGCGCGGTACTCGCGCTCGGCGATGACGTCGCGCTGGCCAACAGCGCCGCCGTCGACCTCATCGATCCCGCCGACCACGTGCTGCTCAGGGACGTGAGCCGGACGAGGAGAGGGGTGCGGCGGCTGCGGTTGACCTCGGGCACCGAAGTCGAGGTGCGGATGGAGGCGGTCTCCGTCAACGCCGGGATGCTGTTCGAGATCGCGCCGGTGCGACCCGCCTACGCATCGACCACACGCCGCCGTGACCACGGCGGCGTGCTGCCCGCGGACGTCGAGGAACGGCTGCGCAACGCGGCACACTCCCGCCGCCGGGTGCTGATCTGCGGCGAGCCGGGTTCCGGGCGTACCACCGCGCTCACCACCCTGGCGGGGGCGCACTCGCTGGTCGCGGTGTCAGGCGAGAACGTCCTCACCACCGGGGAGTCACGCTGGTACGCGGAACTGGAGAAGCTGGCCCGCACCCACACCGGGCTGGTGGCGATCGAGGGTGCACACCTGCTCGGGCCCGTGCTGGCCGCCAAGGTCGCCCGCCTGCTCGACGAGTCGCGCGCCTGGCTGGCCCTGACCACCGGCCCGCTGCCGGAGTTGAGTGGTGAGCAGGCCGCGCTCGCGGCGAGGGTGCATCGCAGGGTGGAGCTGCCCGCGCTGCGGCACCGGCGCGCAGACATCCCGATGCTGGCCAGGACGGTGCTGGCGGCACAGGTGCCGCAGGACCCGCCTCGACTCACCGCGGGCGCCCTCGAACTGCTGGCCGCCCAACCGTGGCCGGGAAACCTGCGCGAGTTGGCGACGGTGCTCACCGAGACCGCCCGCCGCCGCACCTGCGGCGACATCACCGCACGCGACCTCGCCCCGAGCTGTCCGGTCAGTGCGGCAACTCCAGCGCTCAGCGGCTGGGAACAGGCCGAGCACGACGCCATCACCGCCGCACTGACCGCGGAGCGGGGCAACAAGGTGCACGCCGCCAAGCGCCTCGGCATCAGCCGCTCGACCCTCTACAACCGGATGCGGGCACTGCGTATCACCAGCTAGGCAACGGGCAGGTGTGCAGGATTTGTACACCCACGGCGAGCCCGGCGGGCGCAGACTTGTGACGTAGGCAACGTAGCAATGAAGCACGCGAGGAGGCCTCATGAAGACCAAGGCTGCGGTCCTGTTCGACGCGGGCAAACCGTTCGAGATCATGGAGTTGGACCTGGACGGGCCCAAGGCGGGCGAGGTGCTGATCAAGTACGCGGCCGCCGGTCTGTGCCACTCCGATCTGCACCTCATCGACGGTGACCTGGTACCGCGCTACCCGATCGTCGGCGGCCACGAAGGCGCCGGGATCATCGAGGAGGTCGGTGCGGGCGTCACCAAGGTCAAGCCGGGCGACCACGTGGTGTGCAGCTTCATACCCAACTGCGGCCACTGCCGCTACTGCGCCACCGGCCGTTCGAGTCTGTGCGACATGGGCGCCACCATCCTCGAGGGGCACCTGCCCGACGGCACCTTCCGGTTCCACTCCGGCGACACCGACTTCGGTGGCATGTGCATGCTCGGCACCTTCTCCGAGCGCGCGACCATCTCGGAGCACTCGGTGGTCAAGGTGGACGACTGGCTGCCGCTGGAGACGGCGGTGCTGGTGGGCTGTGGTGTGCCGACCGGCTGGGCGAGCGCCAACTACGCCGGTGGTGTTCGCGCGGGTGACACGACGGTCATCTACGGCATCGGCGGCATCGGCATCAACGCCGTGCAGGGCGCCGCACACGCCGGCGCCAAGCACGTCGTCGTCGTCGACCCGGTGGAGTTCAAGCGGGAGACCGCGCTGAAACTCGGCGCGACCCACGCCTTCGCCACCGCGCAGGAGGCGGCCGAGAAGGTCGCCGAGCTCACCTGGGGCCAGATGGCGGACCAGGCCCTTGTCACGGTGGGAGTCGTGGACGAGCAGGTGATCACCGACGCCTTCAACGTCCTCGGCAAGGGCGGCACGGTGGTCGTCACCGGACTCGCCCACCCCGAGAAGCTCACCGTGCACGTTTCCGGCGGCGTGCTGACGCTGTTCGAGAAGACCATCAAGGGCACGCTGTTCGGGTCGGCGAACCCGCAGTACGACATCCTCAAGATCCTGCGGCTCTACGACGCGGGCCAGCTGAAGCTCGACGAGCTCGTCACCACCAAGTACAACCTCGAGCAGGTCAACGAGGGCTACCAGGACCTGCGCGACGGCAAGAACATCCGCGGCGTGATCACCTACGCCGACTGAGGTGAGCCGGGGTCGTGAGCGGGCGGTGAGACCGCGAACCGCTCACGACCCCTTCGGCACCCAGGAGCCGAGTACGGGTTTGAACTCGCGGACCGTTCGCTCCGCGATCGCGCCCTCGAGGTGGTAAGGGTCGGCGTCGATGAGCCGCTGCAACTCCTGCCTGTCGGCGGCCTCGTACAGCGTGAGTCCGCCGGTGTCGTCCTGCAACGGACCCGCGACCAGCACCTTGCCCTGCTCGGCAAGCGAGGCGAGGTACTCGCGGTGCCGAGGTCGCACCGGACCGAACTTGTCCTGCACGTACCGGATCTCCACCACGAACCAGGCCACTGGGTCCTCCCGACGTCGACGGCCGCGTACCGTTGCCGAAACCGTATCGCCATGCCCGGTGTTGGACCGAACATGCTGGGTCACTCCGAGTGGAACCGATACGCTGGGCGCGCGTGAGTCCACGGGCAAGAGGGACTCGAAAGACGCCGTCGAGGGATGGGCAGGTTCCGATGCATGGCAGTGCCGAGCCCATGCGCCACCGAAACACCACTCGAAGCGCGCAAAGCAGCGTCGAACAGACGCTGAGCCACCTGCGTACGCTGGACGCGCCCGCGCCGAAGGCGCAGCCGTCCGGCCCGCTGACGCTGGAGGACCTGTACCGCCAGCACCGGATGCGGCTGGTGCGGCTCGCCATCCTGCTGGTGGACGAGCCCGCGACAGCCGAGGACGTGGTGCAGGAGGCCTTCACCGGGCTGCACCGCAACTGGGGCAAGCTCAGGGACGCAGCCGCCGCGGTCGGCTACCTGCGCACGGCGGTGGTCAACGGGTCACGCAGCGTGCTTCGCCGCCGCAAGACCGCTCGCGAGTACGTCCCCCCACATGCGGTCAACGCCCGTTCGGCGGAAAGCCTCGCCATGCTGTCCACCGAGCATCAAGCTGTGGTGAACGCGCTGTCCAAGCTGCCGCCGAGGCAGCGGGAAGTGCTTGTACTACGCTACTACGGTGGGTTGTCGGAGGCGGAGATCTCCGAGGCCGCGGGGATATCCAAGGGCACCGTGAAGTCCACGGCCAGCCGCGCGCTGGAGGCGTTGCAGCGAGCCATGCACGACGGCCGCGGCTGAGCAGTCGGAATCTCGGCACCTCCTCGACTGCCCACATTCTGGTCTGGACCAATAGGATGTGGTCGTGAACGGTGCCGACGAGTTCGTGCTGACGAGCGGGCGCGTGGCCTGCCCCGACGGGGTACGCGACGCCGCATGGCTGTCGGTGTCCGGAGCCAGGATCACCGGCATCGGCACCTCGGCTCCGCCCGAAGGCGACCACGTGGACCTCGGCGGCTCACTCGTCGTTCCCGGCTTCATCGACATGCACTGCCATGGCGGCGGGGGCGGGTCCTTCTCCAGCGGCGACCCCGAGGAAGTGGCCACCGCGATCGCCGCTCACCGCCGACATGGCACAACGACCATGCTCGCCAGCCTCGTCTCCGACCCCATCCCCGCGCTGGCCGACCAGCTGGCCGTGCTCGGCGAGTTCGTCACCACGGGCGAACTGGCGGGCGTCCACCTGGAGGGACCGTTCATCGCGAGCGCACGCTGCGGCGCGCACGACCCCGCGATGCTGCGCGAGCCCGACACCAGTGCCGTCGACGCGCTGCTGGAGGCAGGGCACGGCAACATCAGGATGGTCACGTTGGCGCCGGAACTGACCGGCGGGATCAAGGCCGTGCGGCAGCTCACCGAGTCGGGCGTGGTGGCCGCGATCGGACACACCGACGCGGTCGAGGAACAGATCCGGCCCGCGATCGACGCGGGCGCCACCGTGGCCACCCACCTGTTCAACGGAATGCGGCCGCTGCACCACCGCGACCCAGGGCCGATCGGCGCGCTACTGGACGACGAACGGGTCACCGTCGAGCTCATCTGCGACCTCGTCCACGTCCATCCGACCGTGCTGCGACTGGCTGCCCGCCACGTCGGCACAGCGCGGACGGCGCTGGTGACCGATGCGATCTCGGCCACCGACGCCGCCGACGGCACCTACCGGCTCGGCAGGTTGGCCGTCGAGGTCAGCGACGGTGTCGCCACGCTGGCGGGTAACGGCACACTCGCGGGCAGCACGCTCACCATGGACCTCGCGTTCCGCAACTTCGTCCTCGGCGCGGGCATGAGCGTCGAGGACGCCGTCAGCGCCACCTCCGGCCACGTCGCCGGTCTGCTCGGCATCGCCGACCAGACCGGTGCGCTACGACCAGGGCTGTACGCCGACCTGGTGGTCCTCGACGACGAGCTGCGGCCCCGTGGGGTACTGCGACGTGGCGAATGGGTGCTTCGCGAGGGCTTCTGAGTTATGCCCGCGCCACATGCTGGCTAGGCTTGACGGCGATGAGTGACGACCCGGAGCGCCTCCTCGCCGAGGCCCTGCGTGCGCAGGCCAGGAACGCGCCGCCGCAGGCCGCCGAGCCGAGACACAGCCCGCCGCCGGTGGTCGAGACCCCCGGCGGTTACGGCCTGCTGTCCGGCGCCGGTGAAGGTTCACTCGAACGAGAACGAGCAGCGCTCGACGAGGCGGTCCAGGCGGAGTCGGCATCGGCCTCCGCGCCCGAACCGGAGCAGGCGGGTCAGTCGCTGGACACCCGCTGGGTACTGCTGCTGGCGGCGGCACTCGGGCTCGCGGCCGGGACCGTGGTCGGGCTACTCACCCTGTTGTGAGCGGGCTCAAAGCGGCGCCGAGCGGACCTGTATTTTGTGCAGGGTGATGCTTTCGCAGACACCGGCACAGATGTCGCTCATGCCGGAATGGCTCGATCCACAACATCTGCTTTCCGGACTCACCCCGACGGTCATCGCGCTGCTGTGCCTGATCCTGTTCGCCGAAAGCAGCGTCTTCCCCGTGCTGCCCGGTGATTCGCTGCTGTTCACGGCGGGCCTGTTCATCGCCAACGGAAGCATCGAAGCACCGCTGTGGCTGGTCTGCGTGCTCGCCACGAGCGCGGCCATCATCGGCAACGTGATCGGCTACGGCATCGGTTGGAAGGTCGGCCCCAAGCTGTTCAACCGGCCGGACTCGCGCTTCTTCAAGCAGGAGTACGTCGACAAGACCCACGCCTTCCTCGAACGGCACGGTTCCAAGGCGATCGTGCTCGCACGCTTCGTGCCGTTCGTGCGCACCTTCATCACCTGGATCGCGGGCATCGGCAGGATGAGCCGCAAGAAGTACTTCACCTACACGGTGATCGGCGGGATCCTGTGGGCCGCGGGACTCATCGTGCTGGGCTCGCTGCTCGGCAACATCCCGATCATCAGGGACAATGTGGACGCCATCTTCATCCTCATCGTCCTGGTCTCGGTGGTGCCCATCGTGCTGGAGTACGTCAAGGGTCGCAGGGGCAAGAAGTCGGCCGCGGCCTCGGCGGGCACCGACCCCGAGGGGTGATTGGGCCTAAGCGGGCGAGAACATCGAGCCCGGGTTGAACAGGTTCCCCGGGTCAAGTGCCTGCTTGATCCTGCGGTGGACGTCCAACCCGACCGGGCCGATCTCGCGTGCGAGCCAGTCCTGCTTGAACCTGCCGATGCCGTGCTCCCCGGTCACCGTGCCGCCGAGCGAGAGGCCGAGTTCGAGGATCTCGTCGAAGCCGCGCCGTGCCCGCTCTACCTCACCCGTCGCCGTGGCGTCGTAGACCACGGTCGGGTGCATGTTGCCGTCACCCGCGTGGCCGCAGACAGCGATGGTCAGTCCCACCTGCGCGCTGATGCGCTCACAGCCCTCGATCAGTTCCGCGATGCGCGTGCGCGGCACGCAGACGTCATCGGTCATGCAGGCGCCACGCTGCTCCAGTGCGTAGTGGACCACCCTGCGTGCCTTCATCAGCAGGTTGCCCTCGGCCACGTCGTCGGTCGAGTGGACGAACTCGGCGCCGACATCGGTACACACCTGCTCGATCGCGGCGAGTTCGCGCTTGGCGAGGGTGCCACCGGCGTCGGACTGACACAGCAGCAACGCCCCGGAACCGGAGCCGGTACCCAACTCGGTGCCGAGATAGGCCTCCACCGCCTTCACCGTGGTGGCATCCATGATCTCCAGCAGCGACGGCACCAGCCCCTCGCGCACGATCCCGCTCACGGCGGCTCCCGCGGCAGCGGCCGAGTCGAACGCCGCCACCAGCGTGGCGGGCGCCTGCGGTAGCGGACGCAGCGCGACGGTGGCCTGCGTGATCACGCCCAGGGTTCCCTCGCTGCCGACGAACAGCTTGGTGAGGTCGTAGCCCGCGACGCCCTTGACGGTGCGTCGCCCGGTGCGCAGCAGCGAGCCGTCGGCGAGCACCACCTCCAACCCCAACACGGAGTCCGTGGTCACGCCGTACTTCACGCAGCACAGCCCACCCGCGTTGGTAGCGAGGTTGCCGCCGATCGTGCACCAGTCGTAGCTGGATGGGTCGGGTGGGTAGAACAGACCGTGCTTGGCCGCAGCCTCTCGTAGGTCCAGATTCACCACGCCGGGCTGTACCACGGCGATGCGGTTGTCCGGGTCGATCTCGATGATGCGATCCAGTTTGGTGGTGACCAGTACGACACAGCCCTCCACCGCGTTGGCGCCACCGCAGATCCCGCTTCCCGCGCCGCGGGGGACGATCGGCACCGCCGCCGCGGCACACGCCCGCACGGCCTCCCGCACGCCGTCCACGTCGGTGGGCAGCACCACCGCCAGTGGGGTTCCGGAGGGCGCCAGCGGCATCTGGTCGCGCGAGTAACCCGCGGTCACGTCGGCGTCGGTGAGCACGGCGTCAGCGCCGAGCACGGAACGCAACTCGGCCACCAGGGTGTCGTTGGTCATCCGTCAACGCTAGGCCGCGCACCATGCGAAGCGACAGGGTCGGCACTCGGTCGGCCGCGTGCCTGCCAGCCGTCAGCCTCCCCGCGGCTGCTCACCTGCCCGCCTGGCGTCGCGATTGGCGTACTTACGCGCCGCGAACTCGTACGACTGGGCCAGCAACGGCCGGACCACCGCCTCGAACGTGCGCGCACTCGGCGAGATCACGCACACCCAGTACTGCGACGCGTAGTGGGGGTGCGGCAGCAGTTGATCACGGATGGCGTAGTCGAACCCCGTCCGCAGTACGCCCCGCTCGTCGCGCTCGGTGGGCGCGGCGCCGAACCTGGCGAGGTAGGCGGCCTTCGGCAGCCCGATGTTCAACCGGTAACACCCGCTCTCTTCCAGTGCGGAGACATCGTCGTAGTGATCGCCGGTCACGAGCGTGGCGAACGGCTGCCATCCCTGCGCAGGCAGCGCGCCGTGTGGGTCGTAGGTGAAGAAGGTGTCGCCGGCGCTCTCCACCGACGTGACCCCTTCGAAGTTCGTTTCGATGTAGCGCTTCAACTCGGCAATGTCCACGTCGGTACCCCATCCGTTGACTCCGGCACTGTCTGACCTCTCAAGGCTTTCATTGAAGATCCCGGTGAAGCTTCTGCCGCGGCTCCGCGGTCGACGTCGGACAACTTCCTCCGAAGCCCCAAAGCAGATACACCCGGCGGCGCGGACAGGAGCGCAGAACTCGCCGGCGGGAGCGGGGGACTCGCCGGCGGGAGCGGTTGCGGCGTGTCCTCGCCCACATCGGGCGAGGGCGAGTTGCCGACCGGAGGACGGTGCGAGCATCCTTGTATCAGGCAACTAGTTGCATGTGCCAAACAAGCCGGTCAAACCCGACATTCCTCACGAGAGACCTCCCATGGCATCCACCGAACACGCCGAGCCGCGCGTATCCGAGCCCACGGAAGCCGAACTGGCCATCGCCGACGAACTGGGCAGGCAGATGGTCCGGTTCATGCGGCTGTCGGTGCGCGCCAAGTCGCAGGTGGCCAAGCACGGACCGGACGGGATCGAGCGGGCGGCCTACGCGATCCTGTTCCGGCTCGTGCACGAGGGCCCGCAGCGCACCAGCCATCTCGCCGAGGCTCTGCATTCGGACATCTCCACCATCAGCAGGCAGAGCAGCTCGCTGGTGCAGCACGGCCTGGTGAAGCGCCAGGCCGACCCGGAGGACGGGCGCGCTTCGCTGCTTGCTCCCACCGAGGAGGGGATGCGGGTCTTCGAGGAGAACCGGCGCCAGCGCAACCGGTGGCTGGCCAGGGTGCTTTCTGACTGGCCTGAGGAGGACCGCATCAAGCTCAACGTCCTGTTCGACCGGCTCAACACCGGGATCGAGGAGTGCGACCCATTGAGTGCCGACTCGTCGGCGTACTGCACCACCAAGGGGGAAAGCAAGTGACATCCGCAGGGGACAGAACGATCGCGCGGGGGGCGGACGCGGAGGATGCCGATACCGGACCAAATCTGACCCACCGCCAGATCGTCGTGATCCTCGTCGGCCTGATGACGGGGATGTTCCTGGCCGCGCTGGACCAGACGATCGTCGGCACGGCGATCCGCACGATCGCCGATGACCTCAACGGTCTCAGCCTGCAGGCCTGGATCACCACCGCCTACCTGATCACCGCCACCATCGCGACGCCGATCTACGGCAAGCTCTCCGACATCTACGGCCGCAAGCCGTTCTTCCTGGCCGCCATCTCGATCTTCATGCTCGGATCGGTCGCGGCTACCTTCGCGCAGAGCATGTACCAACTCGCCGCGTTCCGCGCGGTGCAGGGACTCGGTGCGGGCGGCCTGATGTCGCTGGCGCTCACCATCCTCGGCGACATCGTGCCGCCCCGGCGACGGGCCAAGTACCAGGGCTTCTTCCTCGCCGTGTTCGGCACCTCCACCGTGCTCGGCCCCGTACTCGGCGGCTTCTTCGCGGGCATGGACTCCTTCCTCGACATCGAGGGTTGGCGCTGGGTCTTCCTGATCAACGTGCCGCTCGGCGCGGTGGCGCTGTTCGTGGTGGCCAAGGTGCTCAACGTGCCGCACCAGCGCCACGACCACCGCATCGACTGGTGGGGCGGGCTGGCACTGGTGATCACTCTGGTGCCACTGCTGCTGATCGCCGAGCAGGGCAGGGAATGGGGCTGGGACTCCACCAGGGCCGTCGTCTGCTACGGCATCGGCGCCGTGGGACTCGTGCTGTTCCTGTTCGTCGAGCACGTCATGAAGGACCAGGCACTCATCCCGCTGCGGCTGTTCCGCAACCCGACGTTCAGTGTCGCGATCGCGGGCGGTGTGATCGTCGGCGTCGCGATGTTCGGTGCGATCATGCTGATCCCGCAGTACCTGCAGATCGTGCAGGGCTACTCCCCGACGGAGTCCGGCCTGCTGATGCTGCCGCTGATGGTCGGCATCATGTCGGCGTCGGTGCTTTCGGGCCAGCTCACCTCGCGCACCGGCCGGTACAAGATCTTCCCGGTTGTCGGCACCGCGCTGATGTCCGCGGGAATGCTGCTGTTCGCCCAGGTCGAGTGGGACACGCCCATCTGGCAGTCGATGCTGTTCATGGCCGTCATCGGCCTCGGGCTGGGTGGCTGCATGCAGACACTGATCATCGCCGTGCAGAACGCGGGCCCACGAAGGGACATGGGGGTCTCCACGGCGGCGGCGACGTTCTTCCGGCAGATCGGTGGCACGCTCGGCGTAGCGGTCTTCCTCTCGATCCTGTTCAGCACGCTGACCGACAACATCGCAGGCGCCTTCCGGGCAGCGGGCATCCCACCCTCGGCGATGAACTCCGTGGGCGGCGACATCATGCAGGACTCCTCGTTCCTGCAGCAGCTGCCGATCGAGCAGGCTCGCCCGTTCTTTATCGGGTTCACCGAGTCGATCAACACGGTGTTCTACGTCGGCGCGGGTGTCGCGGCGGTCGCGTTCCTGGTGCTGCTGTTCATGCGGGAGATCCCACTCGCCGACAGCATCGGTAAGCCCGCCCCCACCGACAAGCAGACACCGGTAGGTGGGACGGGCGATACCGAGCCCGCCGACGTCCTCGACGCCGCGGACGAAGCAGACCCCGACCGGACGAGGGAGGCCGAACTGGTCGCGGCGGGCAGGCACGCCCGGCCACAGCAGAACGGCCAGGTGGAGTTGCGTGCCGACCCGGTGCCGACCGCAGGGGTGGGCGGCAACGGCGCGGCCGGGCAACCCGCTCGGGCACACGTGACGGGCCACATCCGCAGGCAGGACGGCACCCCCGTCGAAGGCGCCACGCTGACGCTGATCGACCAGGTCGGCAGGCAGGTGGCCCGCGCGACCGGAGGACCGGACGGCGGCTACACGATCACCGCGCCAGACAGCGGCAGCTACGTGCTGATCGTGGCGGCGAGTGGTCACCAGCCGCAGGCGTCGAGCCTCGTGGTGGGAGAAGCGGCCACCCGGCTGGACCTCACGCTGATCGGTTCCGGAGAGGTGTCGGGGATGGTGCGGGCCGCGGGCGAGGGCACCGCGCTGCCGAACGTCACCGTCACGCTGGCCGACGCGCGCGGCGAGGTGACCGGCGCGTGCGTCACCGGCAGCGACGGCGGCTACGTCTTCCACGGTGTCGGAGCGGGCCCGCACACACTCGTGGCCAGCGGGCCACGGCTGCGGCCCACCGCGGTCATGCTCACCGTTCCCGACAGCGGTGAACTCCGCCACGACATCGAACTGGAGCGCGCCGCGCAACTGAAGGGCACCGCACGCACCGACGACGGCCGAGTGGTTCCCGACGCCCGCATCACGGTGCTGGACCTCGACGGCAACGTCGCCGCCGTGGCCAGGACGGACGAGTCTGGGCGGTATCTGGTCGCTGACCTGCCCGAGGGCGACTACACCGTGGTGGCAAGCGGCTACCCGCCCGCCACCAGCAAGGTGACGGTGTCGGGCGAGCAGGAGGAGCACGACGTCCGGCTGGGCTACGAACAGACGATCGACGACCTCGCCGGAGACGGTCGCTGATGCCGGGACTGTCCGGTTCGGTCCGCTCCGCGGACGGCTTCCCGGTGGAGCACGCGGTGCTCACGGTCACCGATCAGCAAGGCAGGCAGGTCGCGCGTAGCGAAGCCGACGAGGCCGGCCGCGTCACGACCGACCCGTTGCCGAGGGGCAGCTACACCACGGTGGTGACGGCGGCGGGCTACCTGCCCGTCGCCCGCACCGCCCAGGTGGCGTACGACGGCACGGGCTCGATCGGTGAGGTGCCACTCACCGAGGCGGAGGCAGGTGTCGAGCTGCCTCCCGCAGGCCCGTGGACCATCGACCCCGCGCATTCGTCGCTAATCGTCACCGCTCGCCATCTCGGTATCGCCAGCGTCAGGGCACGTTTCACCGACCTTTGCGGGCGCATCCACGTGGCACGACCGGTGGAGCGCTCGTCGGTGCGGGCACAAATCGACGCGGCCGCGATCGACACCGGCAACAAGATGCGCGACGACCACCTTCGCTCGCCGGGCTTCCTGGATGTCGCGGCCTACCCGTCGATCGAGTTCGGCAGCACCGGGCTCACCAGGCGCGGGAGCAGTACCTGGCTGCTGCGCGGCGAGTTGCCCCTGCACGGGCAGTGCCGCGAGGTGGAACTCGAACTGCGCTACGGCGGCTACGGCCCCGACCCGTGGGGCGGTAGCCGGGTGGCCTTCCACGCCGAGACCCAGCTTCGCCGCGACGATTTCGCGATCAACTACAACGCGATGGTGCGGGCGGGTGTCGCCGCTGTCGGAACCACCGTCAGGGTTGAGCTGGACATCGAAGCCGTTCAGGGAGAGCGACTGCCGGAGTACTAGGCGCGCCTGCGCGCGGCGCGCAGCAGCAGGGCCGCGACGACGAATGCGGCGATGAATACGACGGTCGTCAGGATTTCGGGCATGTCGAACACCGATTCGTTCCGTTGACAATACGCAGCGTGCGCACTTGGTTCCGGGATCGTAGCGCCGGTCGTCGTTTCAGGTCGGGGCCGGGACGCGAGCGCGGACAGGCACGTACGCTGCCGACGTGAACGTTGTGCACGCCGAAGCCGCGAGCGTGGGAATGGACTGGCTCGCCACGGCCGGGCCGTTGCTCGTCTGGGTGATCGTGCTCAGCTTCGTGTTCGTGGAATGCGCGCTGATCGTCGGGCTTTTCCTGCCTGGCGATTCGTTGCTTTTCGGTGCCGGCGTGGTGCTGGCCCAGCACGGAGCCGACACGCATGCCTGGGGCCTTTCCGCAGCCGCACTCGTGATCGCCGTGGTGGGTAACCAGGTCGGGTACTACGTCGGCAAGCAGACCGGCACCCGGTTCGTTGCCAGACGGGGCGGCAAGGTGCTCAACCAGCACAATCTGAACCGCGCGCGTGCCTTCCTCAACCGCAGGGGTTTCCTCGCGATCGTCGCGGCACGCTGGATTCCGTGGGTCCGCACGCTCGCACCGCTGATCGCCGGAGCCGCGGGGATGAACTCACGCCGGTTCATGCTTGCCACGACGGTGGGCGCGGTGCTGTGGGTGCCCACGCTCGTGCTGATCGGCTACTACGGTGCAGGCCTACTGGACGTGCTGCCCTGGCTGAAGACGACGCTGGTATGGGCGAGTGTGGTGCTTTTCGTGGTGGGCACGGTGTACGGCATCTGGCGGTACCGGCAGGAGATGCGGCGCCCGATCGAGACCGACCCGGAAACAGCGCGCGCCTGAGGCCTCATTCGGGGTCGGCCCAGACCTCCAACTGAATGCCGTCGGGGTCACGGAAGACAACCAGTTCACACCCGGGTGAGGTGCGCGAGGGCGCCGCGGGGGTGAAGGTGACGCCGTAGTCGGCAAGGCGCCGCTCCCAGGCGGCCAGCTCGGCGCGGGAGGCAACCCGGAACGCGACATGGTCGAGCCCGGTGTGCCGTTCGTCGAACGGCGGGCGGGCGGCATGGGTGTGCTGCACCAGCACCACGGCGAAACCCTCACACGGAGGGGACAACACCACCTTGCGCAACCCAAGTTCCTGATCCTCGCGGCGGGTGACCTCCTTGAGGCCGAGCACCCGGACATACCAGGGCACGCTGCGGTCGATGTCGGTCACCGTGAGGGCGAGGTGGTGCATGCCGGCGAGCTCGGACATGCCAAGCGGTCCTTCCACTGCCCCGTGTGTGTCGAGCGACCGGCGCCGTCTTGTGGATCGTTCGCCCGGCGGCCCTCCTGACCCATTCTGGGTGCCTCACGCACGGCCGTGCGAACCAAGCCGGCGCAATGACGGCCGGAATGGAACAGCTCCGTAACCCTTCCGTTCCGAGCCGCAGACACGCCTGGACCCGCATCGGGATCTCGACACAACAATGAGCACTGGCAACCCCCACCGCTCCCTGGGGGGCGGCCCCAGCTCAGCCTAGCCGTCCCTCTTGGCGAACCAGGCCTACACAGCGGATCTGTGGATAACTCTGAGTTGTCCACAGCGACTGTGGATAACTCAGACGGCGAAGTACGGCAACTCCATGTCGCGCACTACGAGGTGGGCACGCTGCGCGCTCGGCATGATCAGGTCGGCGTTGCGCTGGTCGGAGCCACGCGCCCGCTGTTGCGCCTCCACCAGCGAGCGGCCGAACTTGCGATGCCGGGTCACCAGCCGCTCCACCCGGTCGTCCTCGTCGGGAGCGAGGAACCACACCTCGTCGAGCAGCGAACGCAGCTCGTTCCATGGTTCGGTGTCGAGCAGCAGGTAGTTGCCTTCCGTCAGCACCAACCGCACGCTCTGCGGAACCGGAACGGCGCAAGCGATCGGCTCCTCGATCTCCCGCCGGAACTCGGGCGCGTAGACCAACTCCTTGCCCTCGGCCAGCCTGCGGATCAGGTGCACGTACCCGTACGCGTCGAAGGTGTCCGGCGCACCCTTGCGGTCCGCCCTGCCGAGCCGGTTCAGTTCCACCTGCGCCAGGTGGAAGCCGTCCATCCCCACCACGGCAGCACTGGAACCAAGCGCATCCGCCAGCCGCCACGCCAGCGTCGTCTTCCCCGACGCCGGTGGGCCCGCGATACCGAGCACCGCGCGCTCACCACCTTCGGCAAGGCCCTGCGCCCTGCTCAACAGCTCGTCGAACGTAGTCATGTTACTCCCATCTTGGCCTTGACCGGGCCGAGCCAACTCCTCGGCCCGGCATGCCGCACGCGCTCGGCGGCCACCGCGTTGGCGAACTCGATCAGCCGAGGGATACCGAGCTTTCCGACCTTGGTCACCAGGGCGCCGTGCCACACATCGCCCGCACCGAGGGTGTCGCGCGCGGCCACGGCAGGCACCGCCACCTCACCCGATTCCCCACCGCTGGACCACCTCACCGGATCGGCACCCGACGTGGTGATCACCGTAGGCACACCGCGCAACGCTGCAGCGGGCGCGCGGAACTGCGCGGAGCACGCCACGATGTCGGCGAGCGGCAGCAATTCGGTGAACACCGGCTTCCAGCTTCCCGCGTCGACGACCACAGGGCGAGACAACCGTCGCCCCCAGCGTGCCGCCGCCAACGCGAGCTCGGGGTGGTGGCCGTCGACGAGCACGGCGTCCACATCGGGCAGCCGCCGAGGCGCCGCCACCTCGGGCACCGCCGCGGCGTTGTGCGACACCACCGTTCGTTCGCCGTCGCGTTCGCGCACCGCCACCGCGCTCACCGGAGGCGGATCGGAGTGGCAGGCGAGCGCATCACTCACCTCGACGTCACATTCCCGCAGGTCGGACCTGGCCAACTCGGCCAGCGGATGACTACCAAGAACCGTGAGCAGCAGCGCCCTGCCGCCGAGCGCCGCGACGGTCACGGCCGCGTTCGTGGCTGGCCCACCCGCCGCGACCGACACCGACGCCGACTGCACCTTCTGCCCCGGCTCGGGAAGTTCCGCCACCCGCTGCACGATGTCAACGGTGCAGAGGCCGGCCAGCAGCACCGTCACGAAACCGGACCTCCTCGACAGTGAGTTGTCACGTCCACCTATCAGGGATGTCTGGACAGTAGGCAGCGGCTATGCTTTGCCGCAAGCGTTTGCGCAAACGGTTGCCGGAGTCCTTGCCGACTGGGAGGAGCGCACATGCCGCCGCCGAGGTCACAGCGGCCGACCCAGCGTGACATCGCCGAACTGGCCGGTGTCTCGATCACAACCGTCTCGCATGTCGTCAACGGCACCCGCGCCGTCGCGCCGGAGACCCGAGCCGCCGTCCTCGACGCGATCGAAAGCACCGGCTACACCGGCGACGTCATCGCCCGATCGCTGGTCACCGGCGGAACCCGCACCATAGGCGTCGCGATATCGCTGCTGGCCAACCCGTACTTCGCGGTGCTCATGCAGACGATCGAGCGCGAGGCCGCCGCCGCAGGCTACACGGTGCTGCTCTCGGACACGCACGACACCGTGGAAACCGAGCAGGACATCGTGCGCGCACTGCGGGCACGGCGCGTGGAAGGCGTACTGCTGACCCCCGTGCCCGGTGACGGCCGGGTGATCAGCGAACTGGTGGCGCTGGGCACACCGACCGTACTGGTGGACCGGTTGACCACCCGCAGCGACATCGACCAGGTCGGCGCCGAGAACATCCACGCCACGTCGGCACTCACCGAGCACCTCGCCGACCACGGCCACCGCCGCATCGGGCTTGTCAGTGGCACTCCCGGTCTGGCGACCAGCGAGGAACGCGTGCTCGGCTACCGCCTCGGTCTGGGCAGAGCCGGGCTGCCGTGGAACCCGGACCTGGTCGTTTGCGGCCACTCCGAACGCGAGCGCGGAGCCCGAGCACTCGCCGAACTGCTCGACAAGCCACAACCGGTGACCGCCGTGGTCGTCACCAACGACGCGATGATGGTCGGCGTGCTGCACGAAGCACGCAGGCGGGGAGTGCGCATCGGCGAGGAACTCGCGGTGGTCGGCTACGACGACACCGAGTGGGCGGACCTGGTGCAACCACCGCTGACCACCATGGCGCAACCGGTCGCCGAGATCGGCACGCACGCGGTCCGCATGCTGCTCGCCAGGATCGCCGACCCCGATCGGCAACCGGAGACCGTACGGCTACCTCCCACGCTGCGGCGAAGGCAGTCCTGCGGCTGTCAACCCGTCCTGGCTGAAACATAGCCCTCTTCCGACCCCTCCCGGTGTGGCCGCTGGTGTACCACGATGGGGTCATGGCAACGGCGCACATCACCTGTCCACTCTGCGAGGCGACGTGCGGGTTGTCGGTGACGGTGGAGAACGGCACGGTCACCGACGTCCGCGGCGATGCGGAAGACGTGTTCTCCCACGGCTACATCTGCCCCAAGGGCGCTTCCCTCGGCGCGCTGCATCACGACCCCGACCGGCTGCGAGCCCCGCTTGTGAAGCGAGCGGGCCGGTTCACCGAGGTCAGCTGGGACGAGGCCTTCGCCGAGATCGACGCGCGCCTGCCCGCGCTGCTCAACGACCACGGCCGCGACGCGGTCGCCGTGTACGCGGGCAACCCCTCTGTGCACAACGTGTCCTCCGCCCTCTACAGCCGCGCGCTGTTCAAAGCCATCGGCACCAGGAACGTCTACACCGCCAGCACCGTGGACCAGATGCCGAAGCATTTCTCCTGCGGCTACCTGTTCGGTGACCCGTTCTCCATCCCCGTTCCCGACCTCGACCGCACGCGACACCTGCTGATCCTCGGCGCGAACCCGCTGGTGTCCAACGGCAGCCTGATGACGGCCGCCGACGTCCGCGGCAGGCTGCGCGCGATCCAGCGACGAGGCGGCAAGATCGTGGTCGTCGACCCGTGCCGTACCCGCACGGCCCGACTCGCCGACGAACACCACCGAATCCGGCCCGGCACCGACGCCGCACTGCTGTTCGCTCTCGTCCAGGTGATCTTCACCGAGAATCTCGTGCGGCTGGGCAGGCTCGAGGAACACGTCAACGGGCTGGAACGGCTCGCCGAACTCGCCGCACCGTTCACCCCGGAAGTGGTCGCACCACTGTCCGGCATCGACGCGGGCGCCATCCGGGAGCTGGCGCGAGAACTGGCCCGCGCCGACCGCGCCGCCGTCTACGGCCGGATCGGCACCACCGCGCAGCCATTCGGCACGCTCACCAGCTGGCTGATCGACGTGCTGAACGTGCTCACCGGGAACCTCGACAGCGAAGGCGGCGCCATGTTCCCGCTCGCGGCGGCGGGCCAGGTGAACAGCAGCGGTGGCAGGAGCAAACCGTTCACCGCGGGCCGCTGGCGGTCCCGCGTGCGCGGATATCCGGAGGTGTTCGGCGAACTGCCCGTAGCCGCGCTCGCAGAGGAGATCACCACCCCCGGTGACGGCCAGATCCGCGCGCTCCTTACCGTCGCGGGCAACCCCTGTCTCAGCGGGCCCAACGCCGCCAAGCTCTCCGAGGCACTGGCGGAGCTGGACTTCATGGTCAGCGTGGACGTCTACGTCAACGAGACGACCCGGCACGCCGACGTGATCCTGCCTGGCCCGAGCCCGCTGATGCGCCCGCACTACGACGTCGCGCTCTACCAGCTCGCGGTCCGCAACGTCGCGAACTGGACCCCGCCCGCGCTGCCCAGCGACCAACCGCAGGAGTGGCAGACCCTGCTGCGGCTCACCGGCATCGTGACCGGGCAAGGCCCCGACGCCGACATCGAGGCGCTGGACGAGCTGGTCGCCGCCGACACCGCTCGAAGGGCAGGCCTCGACCCCACCGTCGCGGGCGAGCGCAACGGCCCGCAGCGGCTGCTCGATCTGATGCTGCGAGCCGGCCCGTACGAACTGACCCTCGCCGACCTGGAAGCGGCCCCACACGGCGTGGATCTCGGGCCGCTGCGGCCACGCCTGCCGGACATCCTGTGCACCGCGAGCAAGAAGATCGAACTCGCCGCCGAGCCGATCGTCTCCGACGTCGGCAGGCTCGTGGCCGAACTGGGGGAGAAGCCCGACGACAGGCTTGTGCTCATCGGCAGGCGGCAGCTGCACTCGAACAACTCGTGGATGCACAACCTGCCGCCGCTGGTTCGCGGCAGCAACCGGTGCACCGCGCAGGTCCATCCCGACGACGCGCAGCGCCTCGGCCTCACCGAAGGTGGCACCGCCACCTTCACCACCCGCACCGGCAAGGTTTCGGCCACCGTCGAGCTCACCGACGACGTCCGGCCCGGCGTGGTCAGCATCCCGCACGGCTGGGGACACGACGTGGAGGGGCTGCGCACGGCCGTCGCAACCGCCCACGCGGGCGTGAACTCCAACCTGCTCTCCGACGACCGGCTACTCGACGTGCTTTCCGGCACCGCGGCACTCAACGGCATCCCGGTGGACGTCACGCCCGGCTAGGGACGCCAGGCCGCCGCGAGATCGGCGTGCTGGCGGACCCAGGTGTGCATCACGATGCCCGAGGCCACGCCCGCGTTGATCGACCGTGTGCTGCCGAACTGGGCGATCGACACCACCAGCGTCGCGGCTCGCTGCGCTTGCGGGGAAAGGCCGGGACCTTCCTGGCCGAACAGCAGCACGCACTCCCTCGGCAGCGCGGCCGTCTCCACGGGTTGCGCGCCGGGCATGTTGTCGACACCCACGATCGGCAAGCCCTCGGCCGCCGCGAACTCGACGAGCCCGGCGACCGACTCGTGGTGGCGCAGATGCTGGTAGCGGTCGGTCACCATCGCGCCGCGCCTGTTCCAGCGTCGCCTGCCCACTATGTGCACCGCCGCCGCGGCGAACGCGTTCGCCGTTCGCACCACCGTGCCGATGTTGTGGTCGTGCTTGAAGTTCTCGATCGCGACGTGGAACGGGTGCCTGCGCGCATCGATGTCGGCGACGATCGCCTCCCGCCGCCAGTACCGGTAGGCGTCGACAACGTTGCGGCGGTCACCGTGGGCCAGCAGCTCCGGGTCGTACCTGCCGTCGTCCGGCCATGGGCCCTGCCACGGGCCGACACCCACCTCATCGGGTGTCTGCCACTCCGTGGGTCCCGCCGCCTCGATCACGACCTCATTGTCGCTCAGCGAACATCGCCCCAGCTGTGAGGGACGCCGCCAGGTGGTGGCGGCCACGCCAACGCAGGTAGGCCCCGACGTAGGAAAACAGCACGAGTGCCAACGCGCCGAACCCCACCACGGGCAGCAGCTCGCGAGGGAAGATCGTGTCGTAGATGTAGTACTCGTTGAACCCGCCCGGCAGCGGCCCCAGACCGCGCTGACCGCGCAGGTAGTCCTCCAGCACGGTCAGCGGGCACGGCAGCGGCAACACGTTCACCGCCAGTCCCCAGACAGCGAACAGAACGTGCACCAAGATCGTTTTCGGCCATACCCAGGCGAGGAATCCACCGAGCCCGATGTAGAGCAATGCGAGAAAGTGAACCCCCGTTGTGAGCGCGGTCAGCCCGGCCAGCCCCAGCATGTCCCCACCTGCCCCTCGTGTCCCCCTGATCAGGGACAACGTTACTCCGAAACGGTGGCGAAGTCGTCGACAAATTGCTCTGTTGACGAGCCCGCGACCAGGGGTAGGGGTTGCAATGCCAGGGCCGGATCGCGAGGGGATACCGGTTCCCTAACAACCGGGATTCACAATCCAGCAGACCGAGTCGGGGGCCCCTCGGCGGCAAGGACAGCCGGAAACCCGAGGAAGCACCCACCGCCGCGCCGCAGGAAACAAGGACAGTCTGCCGTCGGGATCAGCACTCGCGCGGACAACGCGAACCTCGACTACGCGAGCGTGCAGTCCCAGCGGCCAAATGACCAACTGGTTCCGGTTCGGTACTCACCGATACCGACCTGAATGCACACCTGAGTGCCTTCCGGATAGCTGTAGTTCCAGGACTTCACCGAATCCATACCCCGAGGGTTCCAGAGCACGAAATCGTAGCCCGACGCAAGGGGCTCTACATCGACCCTCATAACCGCGGAATGACCGTCCCAACAATGGTCTGTGAGAGAGAACCATTCTCCGTAACTCCGGAATTCACCCTCCGCACAACCAAGGAAACCATCCTGGTCTGCCGAACGTACCCGGGCGTCGGCGTAGGCTGGCGTGGCCGAAGCCCCCACCACCGCAGTGGTAGCCACCACCACCGGCAACACGCGGCGAGCCCAACGCCTTCTTCCAGACGACTTCCTGACTGCGGTCATACCCATCCTTCGAATTCGATCGATCCCGATATCTACCGGACGACCGAAAATAGCCCCCACCGCTGCAGAATCCTTGACATCGGACCGACCGACGTCGCCCTGACCAGAACGTCGCGTCCAGGGTGATAACCAGGCCAATGCTTCTCGAGTACTGCTCGGGTACGGAAAAGACCCCGGAAGAACGCTCGTTTCCGACACCGGGCGCGTGCGGGGGTCAGGCGGCGTGAACCGTTTGCCCTTGCCGCCGCCGTCTTCACCTCCAACCGATCCGCCGGAGCTGCTTGCGCGTCCGGAATCGGTGCGGGACTCGTCGTTTCGGCTTGTAGCGGCACGACCCGTTGCCGGGTCAGGACAGCCCGAGATCGCCCAGATCGAGCAGGTAGCGGTAGGGCAGGCCCTCCTTCTCGATGGCCTCGCGAGCGCCGGTGTCACGGTCCACCACCGTGGCCACACCCACCACGGTGGCTCCGGCCTCCCGCAGTGCGGCCACGGCAGTGAGCACGCTGCCGCCGGTGGTGGAGGTGTCCTCCACGGCCAGCACCCGCTGCCCTGCCACCTCCATGCCCTCGATCCGGCGCTGCATGCCGTGTTCCTTCATCGACTTGCGCACCACGAACGCGTCGAGCACGACACCGTCGGCCGCGGCGGAGTGCAGCATCGCCGTCGCCACCGGGTCGGCACCCAGTGTCAGCCCACCGACGGCCACGTAATCCCAGTCCGAGGTGAGCTGGCGCAACAGCTTCCCGATGAGCGGGGCAGCCGCATGGTGCAACGTGGCCCTGCGCAGGTCGATGTAGTAGTCGGCTTCCTTGCCGGAGGCCAACTTCACCTTGCCGTGCACCACGCACAGCTCATTGACCAGTCTCGCCAGTTCGATCTTCGCCGGTTGCTCAACGGAAGGTTTCGCCACGAGCAGCAAGTCTGACACGCGGCGCCGTCACGTCCGGTCCCGACCCGCGAACCGGCCACCGAGCCGCCGCACCAGCTCACGTGGCAACAGCCTGCCTATCGCGGCCACCAGTTTGTAGCGCCTGCTCGGCACCGAGATCACCTTGCCTCGGCGCAGATCTGCGAGCGCCTCGTCCACTACTCGCTCCGCGCTGAGCCAGAAGGCCGCCGGTCCCGACTTCTCCAACCCGGCACGGTCGTGGAACTCGGTGTGGGTGAAGCCGGGACACAGTGCCAGTACCCGGACCCCGGAGCCACGCAACGCCGAAGCGAGCCCGTCGGAAAAGGACGTCACCCACGCCTTGCTGGCGGTGTAGGTCGAGCCGCGACCGGAGAAGAAGCCCGCGACGCTGGACACGTTGACGATGTCGCCGCTACCGCGTTCCAGCATGGCAGGCAGCGCGGCCCTCGTCAGTCGCAGCACCGCGGTCACGTTCACGTCGAGCTGGCGCTGCAACTCGTCCGGCGAGGCGGTCCAGAACTCGCCGGCAAGGCCGAGCCCGGCGTTGTTGACAAGCAGGTCCACCGGCCGCTGTTCGAGCAGCCGTTCCACGGCTTCGCGGCCCTGCGTGGTGGCGAGGTCGGTGGGCAGCGGCTCCGCGGAGATCCCGTGGCGGCGTGACAGCTCCTGCGCCCGCTCCCGCAGCCGTTCCTCGTCGCGCGCGATCAGCACGAGATCGTAACCCTCCGAGGCCAAGTTGGTCGCGAACGTCGCGCCGATTCCCGAGGTCGCTCCGGTGATCAGTGCAAGTGACATCGGGCCAAAGTACCGGCCCTCACTCGCACCGTCGCGGTGACAGGCAGTATCTTCCAGTAGCCATTAGGAGTACCGGCGAGCCTCACCCGATCGAGGAATGAACTCCAGTGGAGAACGGTGCCATTGACTACCTGTCGTTCGTTCGTGGCTTCATAGCGGCCACGGACCACGACGGCTACGCCCTGCCCGAGGAACCGGACGGCGACACCGACGCCTTCGCGGCGGGCTACGCCGCTGGCCGGGGACCGGTGGAGTACGTCATGGACTACCGGGAGCTTTCGGTGGCCGAGCACGGGCGGTTCTCAGGCACGCTCGACCTGCCGCCCGCTCCGGCCACGCTCAACGGGCGCGAGTACCACGACGAGCCGCCACCCGTCCTTTCCGGCACCCTCGACCTTGGCTGAACCACCCGCGGCCGGGATCTCAGAAACCCTGCTCCCGAGCCCGTTCGTCGGTGGTCGCGCCCGCCTCCGGTTCCGCGGTCGCCGCCGAGGTGGCGGAGTCGAACGGGTCCACGATGTCGGCGATCTCGCCGAGGTCGCGCAGCAAGCGCTCCAGTCGTGACGGCCCGACGTTGGGTGCCACGCTTGCCAGCACCCACTCGTTCTCCAGCCAGGCCACCCCCACATCGCCGCCGAGCGCGTCGGCCGCGGCGACCAACTCGTCGGTGATGATGGTCCTGGCGGCGGTGAGGTCGTCGGCGAAGGCGTAGCGCTGACCGACGGGTCCGAGCAGCTCCGGCATCTCCGCACGCTGGAACGGCACGCTCGCCAGCCACAGTTCGAGCAGTACCGGGTGGATGCGGTTGCACCGCACGGCCACGATCACCGCCGGGATCACGCCGTCGGCCTCGATGTCGAACACGAAGACCGGCCGCCGGCCGTCGGAGGTGAACGTCGAGCCCGCCACCACGTTCACCGCCGCCTGCGCGCCGAAGTAGCCGATGGCGCCGCCCGTCCACTGCTGCGGAAGCCGGTCGTCCTCCTCGACGTACTGCCAGCCACGCAGCTGCGCCCAGCGTGCGCGCTCCCTGTTGCGCGACGTCTCCCTCGCCCGGTCCACGCCGAGCAGGACAAGCCCGGCCACCGCGGCAGCGGCGGCGATGACGAACCAGATCCACGCTGGAATACCCACGGCGAACAGGGTATCCCCCACGGCCCGCCGACCAAGATCAGCAGGCCGTGTCGGGGATACCCGTTCGGCTTTTAGTCCGCCCGCGTCACCACGAGCGAGCCGTCGCCGGTGTCCAACTCCGGCACATCCACCTTCACGGTGTCGCCGTCGCGGATCTCGCCTGCCAGCAACTTGCGGGCCAACTGGTCACCGATCGCCGACTGGACGAGCCTGCGCAGCGGCCGCGCCCCGTAGATCGGGTCGTAACCGTTGAGCGCCAACCATTCCTGCGCGGCCGGTGTGACATCCAGGGTGAGCCTGCGCTGCGCCAACCGCTGTCCGAGCCTGCGCACCTGGATGTTCACGATCTGCCCGAGTTGCTCGGTGCCCAGCGCGTGGAACACCACGATGTCGTCCAGCCGGTTGAGGAACTCCGGTTTGAAGTGCTGCTGCACGACAGCCATCACGGCTTCCTTGCGCTGCTGCTCGTCGAGCGCGGGATCGGCGATCGCCTGCGAGCCGAGGTTGGACGTGAGCACCAGGATGGTGTTGCGGAAGTCGACGGTCCTGCCCTGCCCGTCGGTGAGCCTGCCGTCGTCGAGCACCTGCAACAGCACGTCGAACACGTCCGGGTGAGCCTTTTCGACCTCGTCCAGCAGCACCACCGAGTACGGCCGCCTACGCACCGACTCGGTGAGCTGACCGCCCTGGTCGTAGCCGACGTAGCCCGGAGGTGCGCCGACCAGCCTCGCCACCGAGTGCTTCTCGCTGTATTCGCTCATGTCGATGCGCAGCATCGCCCGCTCGTCGTCGAACAGGAACTCGGCAAGCCCCTTCGCCAGCTCCGTCTTGCCTACCCCGGTCGGGCCGAGGAACAGGAACGACCCCGTCGGCCGGTCCGGGTCGGCCACTCCCGCGCGTGCCCTGCGCACCGCGTCGGAGACCACCTGCACCGCGTCGGCCTGCCCGACGACACGCTTGGTCAGTTCCTCCTCCATGCGCAGCAGCTTGCCGGTCTCGCCCTCGAGCAGCCTGCCCGCGGGGATGCCGGTCCATGCACTGACCACGTCGGCGACATCGTCGGCTCCGACCTCCTCCTTGAGCATCACGTCGGGCTGGGCCTCGGTGGCTTCGCTGGCCCTGGTGGCGGCCTCCAGTTCCTTCTCCAGTGCAGGGATGCGCCCGTATCGCAACTCGGCCGCCCTGCCGAGGTCGGCGTCACGCTCGGCCCTGTCCGCCTCACCTCGTAGTTGCTCGAGTTGTTCCTTCAGCTCGCGGACCTTCTCGATGGAGCCCTTCTCGTTCTGCCAGCGCGTGGTGAGCGCCGAGAGTTGCTCACGCCTTTCGGCCAGTTCCGCGCGCAGCGCGTCCAGCCGCTCCCGCGAGGCGGCGTCGTCCTCTTTCGACAGCGCCATCTCCTCGATCTCCATGCGCCGCACGGCTCGCTCCACCTCGTCGATCTCGACGGGCCGGGAGTCGATCTCCATGCGCAGCCTGGATGCGGCCTCGTCGACGAGGTCGATGGCCTTGTCCGGCAGGAACCTGGCCGTGATGTAGCGGTCGGAGAGCGTCGCCGCGGCCACCAGCGCTGCGTCGGTGATCCGCACGCCGTGGTGCACCTCGTAGCGTTCCTTGAGCCCGCGCAGGATGCCGACGGTGTCCTCCACCGACGGCTCACCCACCAGCACCTGCTGGAACCGGCGCTCGAGGGCGGCGTCCTTCTCGATGTGCTTGCGGTACTCGTCGAGGGTGGTGGCGCCCACCATGCGCAGCTCGCCGCGAGCGAGCATCGGCTTGATCATGTTGCCCGCGTCCATGGCACCGCCCTCGCCGGTGGCGCCTGCCCCGACGATGGTGTGCAGCTCGTCGATGAAGGTGACGACCTGGCCCTCGGACTCCTTGATCTCCTTGAGAACCGCCTTCAGCCGCTCCTCGAACTCGCCCCGGTACTTGGCGCCCGCGACCATCGAGCCGAGGTCGAGCGCGACCACCCGCTTGCCGCGAAGTGATTCGGGCACGTCGCCCGCGACGATGCGCTGGGCGAGGCCCTCGACGATCGCCGTCTTACCGACGCCGGGTTCGCCGATCAGCACCGGGTTGTTCTTGGTTCGCCGCGAAAGCACCTGCACCACGCGACGGATCTCGGTGTCCCTGCCGATCACCGGGTCGAGGTCACCTGCCCGTGCCCGTGCGGTGAGGTCGACGCCGTACTTCTCCAGCGCCTGGTACGTGCCCTCCGGATCGGGGTTGGTCACCCTGGCCGAACCACGCACCTTAGTGAACGCCTCCCGCAGCGAGTCCGGTGTCGCGCCGTGCCTGTTGAGCAGGCCTGCCACCGGACCACCCTCAGCGGCCAGCCCCACGAGCACGTGTTCGGTGGACACGTACTCGTCACCGAGTTCGGTGGCCAGCTTCTGCGCATGCGTCAGTGACTTGACCGCGTAGGTGTCGAACTGCGGAGTCGAGACGGTCGCGCCGGTGGCGGATGGCAACCCGGCGGTGATCGGTTCGAGCTCTTTGTGCACCTGCTCGGGGTCGGCCCCGACCGCGGTCAGCAACGGGCCGGCGAGCCCATCGCTCTGCGCGAGCAGGGCGCCGAGCAGGTGAGCGGGCGAGATCTCGGGGTTGCCCGCCATGGTGGCCGCCTGCGCCGCCGAGGAGATCGCCTGCTGGGTTTTCGTGGTCGGGTTGAAAGCGTCCATCCCCTCACCTCATACGTTCAACGAAGTCTGCAACAAGGTCAACGTCAAAAAAGTTGAGTGTGTTCCGCTCAAGGCAGAACTATCGTGTGAAGTGGGTAGGTAACAATGGGTAACAGATGTCGGTCCCCTCTTGTCATGGCTGCCCCTTTGGGGTCAACTACCGGACCATGTCTGTCATCACCAGCATGGCTACCTCGAGCCCACAGGCCGACTCAGCCACACACGTTCTCGCCGCCGAGGGGGGAACACTCGCCTCGATCGAGGAGTGGATCAACAGTGTGTTCGATCCGTTGGCGACCGGGCTGTCCGAATTCGTGTTCGCTGAGGTGACGATCGGGAGTCTCACCTTCCCGTGGATCGTCGCCTGGCTGATCATCGCGGCATCGGTCTTCACCATCTACTTCGGGTTCATCCAGTTCCGCGGGTTCAAGCTCGCGACCCAGATCGTGCGCGGCAAGTTCACCAGGTCCGACGAGCCGGGCGAGATCACACACTTCCAGGCACTGAGTTCCGCCGTGTCAGGCACGGTCGGGCTCGGGAACATCGCGGGTGTCGCGGTCGCCGTGACCATCGGCGGAGCCGGGGCGACGTTCTGGATGATCGTCGCCGGGCTCCTCGGCATGTGTACCAAGTTCGTCGAGTGCACGCTCGGGGTGAAATACCGCGAGACGCACGAGGACGGCACCGTGTCCGGCGGCCCGATGCACTACCTGCGCAAGGGCCTCGCAGAGCGCGTCAAGGGAAGCTTCGGCGCAGCCCTCGGGAAGGTGCTCGCCGTCCTCGCCGCGATCATGCTGCTCTTCTTCGCCTTCTCCGGTGGCAACATGTTCCAGGCCAACCAGACCTTCTCCCAACTCAGGAACGTGACCGGCGGGGAGGACGGCCTGCTCGGTGGCGGAGGGGCGGCGTTCGTCTTCGGCGTGATTCTGGCGATCGTCGTCGGTGCGGTGATCATTGGCGGCATCAAGTCGATCGGTGCCGTGACGAGCCGACTCGTTCCCGCGATGGCCATCATCTACATCGCGGCCTGCCTCATCGTCATCCTGGTGAACATCACCAGTGTTCCCGCAGCCGTCGGTGAGATCGTCTCCGGCGCGTTCGCTCCCGAGGGTGTGATCGGGGGCGCGATCGGCGCGCTGATCGTCGGTTTCCAGCGCTCGGCGTTCTCCAATGAAGCAGGTCTGGGCTCGGCCCCGATCGCTCACTCCGCCGTGCGCACCAAGAACCCCGTCACCGAAGGCTACGTCGCCCTGCTGGAGCCGTTCATCGACACAGTCGTGGTCTGCACGATGACGGCGCTGACGATCGTGATCGCCGCGCCCCAGATGTGGCTCGACGCCAAGGCAACCTTCTTCGCAGGCGGGAAGCCTCCGAGCAACGAGCAAGGCGTGATCATCACTTCCGAGGCGTTCGGCAGCGTGCTGCCCTGGTTCCCGTACGTGTTGACGGTCGCTGTGGCGCTCTTCGCGTTGTCGACCTTGATCACCTGGGGGTACTACGGGCAGAAGGCGTGGTCCTTCCTGTTCGGCAAGTCTCGAGTCGCCGAGCGGACCTACCAGGTGCTTTACTGCCTGTTCGTCATCGCGGGCTCGGTGCTGACGCTGGGCAGCGTGCTCGACTTCGCCGACGCGGTGCTGTTCCTGCTCGCCCTGTTCAACATCATCGGCCTCTACATCCTGGTGCCGGTGGTCAAGCGCGAGGTCCGCGACTTCCGCGAGAAGCGACGCACCGGTGAGGTGCATCGCGTCGACAAGGTCGCCAGCTAACCGCTTCATCACTCGCACGACCTGGCCCGCCCGCCGCCCGCCACTGTTTCGTGGTGGGCGGCGGGCGGGCCTGTATCTACCCACCTACCGTGACAGCGGGTGATCAACCAGCACCAGATCCAGCTCTCGGCAGGCGGGCACGTCGATGCGGCCAAACGCGCTTGCACCCGTATGGAGCAACAGCAAGCCCGCAACCGCCGTACCGGCTACCGCGCGAGCGGAGTGAGACCTAGTGTTGTCCACAGCGCTTGGGCGCCAACGGCGGATTGCCCGTGAGCCCCGGCTGACGAGGCGATTCGCCGACCTGCACAAGCGACCACTACTGCGAGCGTCACCTGATCGTGAATAATCGCGACGACAGTTGCGCTACGGAGAGTGCACGAATGCGGGGACGGTAGGGCAGGCGGATGACAGAGGACCTGATCAGTCCAATCCCTCGCGTGGCACCGCCGCGCGAGCCACCCCCTGCGGTCAGCACCATGGTCACGCACATCAAGCAGACCTGGCTGTTGGCTCAGCCCTACCTGCCGGAGATCTCCCAGTCCTTCTACAACATGCTGTTCACCCTCGCGCCCACAGCGAGGGACGTCTTCCCGATCGGCATGCAGGCAGCGGAGGGCAAGCACGTACGCGCGCTCGGGCAACTCATCCTGCTCGTCGACCGGCCCGAGGACCTCGCACCCTACCTGCGCCAACTCGGCCGCGATCATCGCAAGTTCGGGACTGTCGACCAGCACTACGAGGCCGTGGGCACGGCACTGCTCGCCGCGTTGAAGCGGCACCTCGGCCCGGCATGGACGCCGGAGGTGGAGCGAGCCTGGGCCGAGGCGTACACGATCGTCGCGCGCTCCATGCAGGAGGCCGCCGAGGCCGACCACCACCCGCCGTTCTGGAAGGCCACCGTGGCCGAGCACAGGAGGCTGAACTGGGACGTGGCGCTGATCCGCGTCGAGCCGGAATCACCGATCCCTTATCGGGCCGGCCAGTACGTCAGCGTGGAGGTTCCGCAGCGGCCGCGGCTGTGGCGCTACCTGTCGCCCGCCAACGCTCCACGCCCTGACGGCTCGCTGGAGTTCCACGTCCGCGCCGTCGACGGCGGCTGGGTCTCGCGGTCACTGGTGGGTCACACGCAGAGCGGGGACGTGTGGCGGATCGGCGCACCGCTGGGCAGGTTGAGCGTTGATCGGGAGTCCGGCAGGGATGTGCTCATGGTCGCGGGCGGGACCGGACTCGCACCGCTGCGGGCGATACTGGACGACCTCGCACAGTGGGGCCAGAATCCCACCGTCACGCTGTTCTACGGCGGCAGGACCCTGGAAGACCTCTACGACCTCGAGCAACTGTGGACGTTGGCCGCGACCAACCCGTGGCTGCGGGTGTGCCCGGTGGTCGAGGAGGTGACCGGCGAACCGGGTGTCGAACACGGCACACTGGCCGACGCCGTGACCCGATGGGGAGCGTGGCACGACCACGACGTGCTCGTGGCAGGCTCGCCCGACATGATCCGCGCGACGGTGTCACGGATGTTCGCCGCCGGTACCCCCCTCCATGCGATCCGTTACGACCCGTTCGGGTTCGACTGAACCGGCCGCTTTCGGCACTACCGTGACCACATGGACACCTCGATCGCCGTGGCCGACGGGACCATCCGGGGCTATATCTCGGTGCCGCAGGAGGAGATCTCCGGCAAGCCCCCGTGGCCCGGGGTGGTCGTGGTGCACGATGCGCTGGGCCTGACGCGGGACACCCGCCGCATCACCGCCAGGTTCGCCACGGCCGGCTTCGTGGCGCTCGCCCCGGATCTTTACTCGCGAGGCGGGCTGCCTCGGTGTGTCCGGTCGGTGTTTCGCCAGCTCACGGCCGGAGAAGGTCGGGCCTTCGACGACCTGGACGCCACTCGCCGCATGCTGGCCGACCGGGCTTACTGCTCGGGAAAGGTAGGTGTGGTCGGCTTCTGCCTCGGTGGGGGCTTCGCGCTGCTCGCCGCAGCCAAGGGCTTCCAGGCCTCGGCACCGTACTACGGCGGCATGTCCCGCGATGTGTCCTTCCTGGACGATGCCTGCCCGATCGTCGCGAGCTACGGAAGGAGGGACCCTTCTTTGAAGGGGGAGGCGGCCAGGCTGGAGGCCGAGTTGAGCCGCCGGGGAGTTCCGCACGACGTGAAGGAGTACCCCGACGCCGGGCACAGCTTCGCCAACGAGCTCCCGTTCGGCCCGCTGAACGTGCTGGCGAGGATCAGCGGGTTCGGCTACCACCACGAGTCCAGTGAGGACGCCTGGCGGCGAGTGCTCGCGTTCTTCACCGAGCACCCGCACTGACGACAGGGTGTGCAGGACTCGCGGACGGGAACGCAGGACTCGCGGGCGGGAACGCAGGACTCGCGCGGGGGTTGGCCTCAGCGGCGCCGGGGGCGCCACACCACCAGCGCGTTCTGCCGCCGCACGGGCACCAGGTCCTTGCGGTAGGAAGCGTGCACCGCCGCCGCGGCCTGCTCCGCGGCGGCGTAGGCGTGCGCCAGTTCCTCGCTCAGCTCGCTCACCCGCTGCTGCAGCGCCTCCACGTGGTTCTCCAGCTCGATGATGCGCTTGATGCCCGCGAGATTGACACCCTCCTCCTGCGAGAGGCGCTGAACCTCCCGCAGTTGCGCGATATCGCGCAGCGAGTAGCGTCTGCCGCCGCCGGTGGTGCGGCCGGGACACACCAACCCGAGCCGGTCGTAGGAACGTAGCGTCTGCGCGTGCAATCCGGACAGCTGCGCGGCAACCGAGATCACGAACACCGGAGTGTCCTCGTCAGCGCCGTGCGGCAGACCGCCCGGTAAGCCGGAACCGAACATCACGCTCCCCTGTCTCGCAGCAGTGCGGTGATCTCCGGCCGCGGATCGTGCTTCGCGACCGTCTCGGCGTACTTCTTGAGCGCTTCCTTTGCCTTGCCGTCCACATTCGACGGGATCGCGACCTGCAGGGTGACGAGCAGATCGCCCTGGGTGCCGTCCCGCTTGGCGATGCCCTTACCCCGCACTCGCAGCACGCGTCCGTTGGCGGTGCCCGCCGGCACCTTCAACGACACCTTGGAGTCCAGCGTGGGCACGGTGATCGTACCGCCGAGCACGAGTTCACTGAACTCGACCGGAACGGTGATGGTGAGGTCGTTGCCGGAACGCCCGAACACCGGATGCGGATTGACGTGCACCCGAACGTACAAGTCACCCGCGGGAGCGCCGCCCCTGCCCGGCTCACCCTGGCCTGCGAGCCTGATCCGCTGGTTGTCGTCGACTCCCGGCGGGATACGGACCGTCAGCGTCCTCGTCCTCGTGCTGATGCCCTCGCCGAGACACTCTGGGCAGGGGTCGTCGATGATCGTGCCCCTGCCTCGGCAGTCACGGCACGGTTCGGAGAACGCGAACGCGCCCTGGCTCCTGGTGATCAGTCCGCTTCCCCCGCAGACCGGACAGAGTCGTGGCTGGGTGCCGGGCCTGGCCCCGTTGCCACCGCAGGTGCCACAGGTCGCCGGACTGGACAACCGCAGCGGCAGCGTGGCACCGCGCACCGCCTCGGCGAAGTCGATGCGAACGTCGGTTTCCACGTCGGCACCGCGCTGCCCGCGTGCCGCCGTCGTGGCACCGCCGCCGCGCCTGCCGAACAGATTGCCCAGCATGTCGCCGAGCCCACCGAAACCGCCACCGCCACCTGTCTGGCCGAAGATGTCGCCGAGGTCGAACCCACCGGGGCCGCCCGCTCCCGTGCCTGCGGGGAAGCCGAAGCCACCAGGACCGCCGGAACCGAACAGCCTGCGGGCCTCGTCGTACTCCTTGCGCTTCTCGGGGTCGGACAGCACACCGTAGGCCTCGGAGACGGCCTTGAACTTGCGCTCGGCCTCCTCGTTGCCAGGGTTGGCGTCCGGGTGGTTCTGCCTCGCGAGCTTTCGATACGCCTTCTTGATCTCGTCGGCGGAGGCGTCGGAGGAGACGCCCAACTCGCCGTAGAAGTCCTTACCGATCCATTCCCTCGCGCTCATCGAACGTCCCCTCCCTCCCGCGTCTCGTCAGCGTGCGTTCTCATCGGCGTCGACGGGCAACTCGCCGCCGACCGGCGGGTCGATCGGCTGCTCCTCCTGTGCCGGCTGGGCCGGTGCGGGCTCGTGGTCGGTCACACCCACCAGCGCGGCCCGCAGTACGCGGTCGCCGAACCGGTAGCCGCGGCGCAGCACCGTGGTGACGGTCGGCTCCGACACCTCCGGCGAGGTGCTGTGCTGTACCGCCTCGTGCACGCTCGGGTCGAAGGCCTCACCCTCGTTGCCGAACGACTCGAGGCCCGCCTTCTCCAGCACCCCGACCAGCTTGTCCGCGACAGCCTTGAAGGCACCGGTCAGATCGCCGTGCGCCTCCGCCCGCTCCAGGTCGTCGAGCAGCGGGAGCAGATCGCCCACCACAGTCGCCTTGCCCGCGACCGTCGCCAGTTCGCGGTCTCGCTCCACCCGCCTGCGGTAGTTGGCGTATTCGGCCTGCACCCGCTGCAGGTCCGCCGTGCGTTCCTCCAGTTGCTTCTCCAGCTCCGAGGCAGGCGCCACCGCCGAATCGGTGGTGGCCTGCCCGGCGGAAGGCCCAGGGGCGCCCGCGGCGGCGGGCACCTCCTGCGCCTCCTCCTGCACCGGCTGGCGAAGTTCACCGGTCTCCGGGTCGATCTTCCGGCGATCCCGCACGACCACTGGCTCCTGTACTTCTGCTCGCTCGGTGTCCTCGTTGCGCTGTGTCACTTCTTGTCGTCCTCGTCGACGATCTCGGCGTCAACCACGTCGTCGGCCTTGGTCGAGCCACCGGTGTCGCCTGCCGCACCGGCACCCGCGGCGCCCTCGGCACCTTCCGCGCCACCCGGCTGAGCGCCGGTGTTGGCGTAAAGGGCGGTGGCCAGCTCCTGGGAGGCGGAATTGAGCTTCTCCATGGCCTCCTTGATCTTGCCGGTGTCGGTGCCCTTCAGTGCCTCGTTGGCCTCGTCGATCGCGGTCTTGACCTTGCCCTTGAGCTCCTCGGGCAGCTTCTCGTCGTTGTCCTTGACGAACTTCTCGGTCTGGTAGACCAGCGTCTCCGCCTGGTTGCGGGTCTCGGCCTCCTCGCGGCGCTTGCGGTCCTCCTCCGCGTGCGCCTCGGCGTCCTTGACCATCCGGTCGATGTCCTCCTGCGGCAGCGCGGAGCCACCGGTGATGGTCATCGACTGTTCCTTGTTTGTGCCGAGGTCCTTCGCGGTCACGTGAACGATGCCGTTGGCGTCGATGTCGAAGGTGACCTCGATCTGCGGCACGCCACGAGGTGCGGGCGGGATGCCGGTCAGCTCGAACATGCCGAGCTTCTTGTTGTGCGCGGCGATCTCGCGCTCACCCTGGAAGACCTGGATCTGCACCGACGGCTGGTTGTCGTCCGCGGTGGAGAAGATCTCGCTGCGCTTGGTCGGGATCGTGGTGTTGCGCTCGATGAGCTTGGTGAACACGCCGCCCTTGGTCTCGATGCCCAGCGAGAGCGGGGTGACGTCGAGCAGCAGCACGTCCTTGACCTCGCCCCGGAGCACGCCCGCCTGCAACGCGGCACCAACCGCGACGACCTCGTCGGGGTTGACACCCTTGTTCGGCTCCTTGCCGCCGGTCAACTCCTTGACCAGGTCGCTGACGGCGGGCATCCGGGTGGAACCGCCGACCAGAACCACGTGGTCGATCTCGGCGACCGAGATGTTCGCGTCGCGGATCACGTTGTGGAACGGGGCCTTGGTGCGGTCCAACAGGTCGGAGGTGATCCGCTGGAACTCGGCGCGCGAAAGGGTCTCGTCGAGGAACAGCGGGTTCTTGTCCGCGTCTACGGTGATGTAGGGCAGGTTGATGTTCGCGCTGCTCGAGCTGGACAACTCGATCTTGGCCTTCTCCGCGGCCTCCTTGATGCGCTGCAGCGCCATCCTGTCCTTGGTGAGGTCGATGCCGTGCGAGGCCTTGAACTTGTCGACCAGCCAGTCGACGATGCGCTGGTCCCAGTCGTCACCACCGAGGTGGTTGTCACCACTGGTGGCCCTGACCTCCACGACGCCCTCGCCGATCTCCAGCAGTGACACGTCGAAAGTGCCGCCGCCGAGGTCGAAGACCAGGATCGTCTGCTCCTTCTCGCCCTTGTCCAGGCCGTAGGCGAGCGCGGCCGCGGTGGGCTCGTTGACGATGCGCAGCACGTTCATGCCCGCGATCTGGCCTGCCTCCTTGGTGGCCTGTCGCTGGGCGTCCTCGAAGTACGCGGGCACGGTGATCACCGCGTCGGTGATCTCCTCGCCGAGGTAGGCCTCCGCGTCCCGCTTGAGCTTCATCAGCACGCGCGCGCTGATCTCCTGCGGCGTGTACTTCTTGTCGTCGATCTCGGTCTGCCAGTCGGTGCCCATGTGCCGCTTGACCGACCTGATGGTGCGGTCCACGTTGGTGACAGCCTGGTTCTTCGCAGGCTGCCCGGTCAGCACCTCGCCGTTCTTGGCGAACGCGACGACCGATGGGGTGGTCCGGGAACCTTCCGAGTTGGCGATGACCGTCGGCTCACCGCCTTCAAGGACAGCGACGACCGAGTTGGTCGTGCCGAGGTCGATGCCGACCGCTCGCGCCATGTGTCTTCCCTCCTGCTTGCCTGTCGCGCTGTCCGACCAGCGCTGTAGCTTGGATGTCAAGCCAATCTTGAGTGTCTCTCACTCAAGTGTTATCCCGACTCTGACCGGTCGTCAAACCGGACTTGAGCGGACTCTACTCAATCTTCTTGCCGACTCAACGCGCGGCCTGGTCGTATTGTTCCCACGCAGGTCAGCGGCCCCGCACCGTCACGTCTCCGCTGTCGGTGCTGAGGTCGAGCACCCGGGTGGAGGCCGGGTCGGTGGCAACGCCGATCTCGCGGTCGCCGCTGTCGGTGTCACCAGTGATCCGGTAGCTACCGCTGGGCACCGTGACCTCGATGTCGCCGCTGTCGGCGCGTGCCGACACCCGCTCCACCCGGTCGAGCCACAGCCTGATGTCGCCGGAGTCGGCGCTCACCCGCACCGCGCCGACCGAGTCCAGTTCCAGGTCGCCGGAGTCGACGGTGCCCCCGACCGGGGTCCCTCGAGGCACGATCACCTCGTAACGCACCGAGCACGACGAACCGCAACCGTGCAGCTTCAGCGTGGAACCCTCCACGGAGAAGGCAGGACCATCCGGCTCGCCCCCTCGATATCGGAAGGACTGCCGGATCACGGTGGTACGAACGTCTCGCCCCCGCACGGTCACGTCACCGGAGTCGTTGTCGAACGTGACATCGGTGACCGGACCCGTCACCTCATCGGTGCGCTCGGCGCTCGACGGCCACAACCAGCCGAAGCCGATGGCCAGCCCCACCCCGATCAGAGTGACGCCCGCGACCGCGAGTCCCCCACGCGACATCCTGAGTCCTCCCCACGCAGTTTGGCTGCACCGGGACAACGCTATGGGCAGGTGGCCGACTCCGACATCCGGGTGAACCCCCGGATCGGCCCTGAGGCAGGCCCTACCCAGCTGTCACTAGCCTGACCATCGGCGGGCTGTGCGTCCGCAGGATTTCGCGGGATTTCCCCAGCAAGAGGAGGATCGATGAGCCAAGCTCCGAACCCGTACGACTCGCTTCCCCCCGTGCCGTCGTTCACGCTGCGCAGTGACGACGTCGCCGAGGGCGAGACGCTGCCGACGCCGCACCGCAGCGGCATCTTCGGCGCGGGAGGCGAGGACCGTTCGCCGCATCTGGCCTGGCAGGACTTTCCCGCCGAGACGAAGAGTTTCGCGGTGACCTGCTTCGACCCGGACGCGCCCACCGGCAGCGGGTTCTGGCACTGGGCGGTGTTCAACATCCCCGCCTCGGTGACCGAACTGCCCTCCGGCGCGGGAGACGCGCAGGGTTCGGGCCTGCCCGAGTCGGCGCGGACGCTGAAAACGGACGGCGGGGTGCGGCAGTACCTCGGCGCGGCACCGCCTCCCGGACACGGGCCGCACCGCTACATCTTCGCCGTGCACGCCCTGGACGTGGACTCGCTCGACGTCGGGGAGGACGCCACCCCCGCATTCCTCGGCTTCAACATGTTCGGGCACACCCTCGCCAGGGCAACCCTCACCCCGGTCTACGAGAACAAGGGCTGACAAGGGCTCACAAGGACCGAGTCACAGGGGCCGCGCGGGCGTTCGCCCGAAGGAGTCAACGGGCGAGCGCTTCCGGCCCGCCGCATATTCGCGCTGTTACCAATTCGCTGCCCCATTCGGCCGTATGCTGGACCACGCACGGACGACGCGGTTCGCCGGGGAACCGCCGGACGGGAGGTCTGCCGGGTCGATGGATGGCAACAGGCAACCGAACGGACTGATCGGTTCGGCGCAGCGCGCGTTGCGGGTGCTGGAGGTGGTGGCCTCAGCCGGTGACGGCATCACGGCGAAGGCCGTCGCCAGGCGGGCGGGAATCAAGCTGTCGACCACTTACCACCTGCTGAACACCCTCGTCCACGAGGGCTACCTGATCCGGCTGGGCCATGGGCGGGGGTTCGGGCTCGGCTACAAACTCGGGGCGCTGTATCAGCGGCTGTGTGCTGAGCTCGATGTCGGCGAGGAGTTGCGCGAGGAGCTGAACCAGCTGCACAAGCAGGCGGGCGCCGCCGCGTACTACACCGTGCTTCGGGACACCGACGTCGTCGTCGCCGCGGTCGCCGACTCCCCGAGATTTCCACGCGCGAAGCCGATCGACTTCGGTTTCCACGAGGCCGCGCACGCGACCGCCTTCGGGAAGGTGCTGCTGGCGGCACTGCCCGCCAAGCAGCGGAGGGAATACCTCGCCGGCGCGGGCATGCCGCGGCTGACGGAACGCACCCGCGTCAAGGAAGCGGAGCTGGCGTCGGAGTTGGAGCAGGTTCGCCGTAGCGGGATGGCGCTGGAGGTCGAGGAGTTTCAGCCCGAACTGGCGTGTGTCTCGGCTCCCGTTCTCGACGCGGGCGAGCGGGTGGCGGGTGCGGTGGCGTTCTCGGTGCCCGCAGCCGAGTTCGAGCGGCGGCGCTGGGACTTGGAGCGCACGGCGCGCGCGGGTGCCGCCCGGTTCTCCCGCCTGCTGGCCGCGAACGCCGAGGTAGGCACCCGTTCCCTGACGTGAGCCGCCGCCTCAGCGTGGCTTGAGCAGGTAGTCGACGACAGGCCGCAACTCCTCGGCGGTGGGCGGCTCGTCGTCGATGAGGCCCTGCACCAGTAGCCCGTCGATGCCGGCGAGGAAGACCCGAAACGCCACCTCGTCGTCGTGGCGCACCATCGAGGTCAGCACGTCCAGCCACCGCCGGGCGGCCGGTCGCAGCTCCGGGCGCCGCGCGGCCAGCAGGTACAACTCGTACTCCGCCATCGTGCGCCCCCTGCGCGGGCCCAGCGCCTCGGCGAGCAGGTTGGCGACTTCCTCCGCACCCCGGCTGCCACGTGAGCGGGCACGGTCGATCATCCAGTACACCTCGGTGGCCATGTCCCTGGCGCATGAGATGAGGGTGGCGATCAGCAGGTCGTCCAGGCCGGCGAAGTGGTAGGTGGTGGACGTGGTGGGCACACCCGCCTCCTTCGCGACGGTGCGGTGGGTGACCCCGGCGACGCCGTCTCGCTCGATCACCCGCAGCGTGGCCTCGATGATCTCGGCACGCCGCTTCTCACCACGCACCTTGCGGCCGTCGACCCGTTGCCTCAATGCTCACCACCCAGTTCGAGCAGCACGACGCCGCCGATGACGAGGACGAGCCCGGCGATCATGGTGAGGTTGAGGTGCTCGCCGAGGAAGACCGCGCCGATCAGCGCCACGAGCGCGACCCCGGCAGCCGCCCAGATCGCGTAGACGACGCCGACCGGAAGCCCCGCCTTCAGCACGCGTGCCAGGAAGTAGAACGCGGCACCGTAGCCGACTACGACGACAATGGAGGGCACCAGTTTGCTGAAGCCGTCGGAGAGCTTGAGCGAGACCGTTCCGGTCACCTCGGCGGCGATCGCGGCGGCGAGCAACACATACGCACCCATACCCGCAGGATAGTTGAACGATCGTCCCAGTAATAGCGAGTTTTGCACCACATCGCCGGGACGCGGCGCCCACCATTCCATTACTCATCAGTAAGAAGCGTTAGGCTCCGCCAGACCCACCGCGAAGTCCCACCCGACCGAAAGGCCCCGAACATGGGTGCACTGCAGATCACGATGGGCGTGATCGGCGTTGCCGTCAGCGTTGTCGCCTGGTTCGTCTTCGTGCAAGGCGTACTACGCCAGGTCCGGATCATCCGGCTCGGCCAGCCGGACTCCACCCGGAACGGGCCGTTCTGGCCGCGGCTGCGCACGCTGATCAAGGAGTTCGCCGCGCACACGCGGATGAACAAGTTCCGCCATGTCGGGCCGTGGCACTGGCTGGTGATGTGGGGCTTCCTGCTCGGCTCCGCGGCGCTGTTCGAGGCCTACGGGGAGATCTTCGACCCGCACTTCGCATGGCCGGTCATCGGCCACTGGGGCCCGTGGCAACTGCTGCTGGAACTGCTGGGCCTGGGCACGGTGCTCGGTGGCATCGCGCTGGCGGTCATCCGCCAGCTCAACCACCCAAGGCGGGCCGACAGGCAGTCGCGGTTCGCGGGGTCGAACTTCGCACAGGCCTACTTCGTCGAGGCCGTGGTGATCATCGAGGGACTCGGCATCCTCGGCGTCAAGGCGTTCAAGATCTCCAGCGGCATCGAGGACCCCGCGCTGTGGAGCAGCTTCGTCACCCAACCTCTGGCCGCCCTGCTGCCGACCTCCACCGCGGCGGTGTCGGTGATGGCACTGGTCAAGCTGCTGTCCGGGATGATCTGGCTGTACGTGGTAGGCCGCACGCTGACCATGGGGGTGGCCTGGCACCGGTTCAGCGCCTTCTTCAACATCTACTTCAAGCGTGAGCCCGACGGCGGGGTCGCACTCGGTGCGCTCAAGCCGATGATGAGCGACGGCAAGCCGCTGGACTTCGAGGAGGCCGACCCCGAGAAGGACGTGTTCGGCGCGGGCAAGGTGGAGGACTTCACCTGGAAGGGCTGGCTGGACTTCTCCACGTGCACCGAGTGCGGGCGCTGCCAGTCGCAGTGCCCCGCCTGGAACACCGGCAAACCGCTTTCCCCCAAGCTGGTCATCACGCAACTTCGCGACCACGCCTACGCCAAGGCGCCATACCTGCTCGCGGGCGGCAAGAAGGACATGACCGGCGAAGAGGTCGGGCTCACCGGGGACAACCCCTACGCCGGGATCGACGTGCTCGCCGTCGCCGAGGCCGAGCGGCCGCTCGTCGGTGAGGCCGACGCCGGTGGTGTGATCGACCCCGAGGTGCTGTGGTCGTGCACCACCTGCGGGGCGTGCGTCGAGCAGTGCCCCGTCGACATCGAGCACGTCGACCACATCGTCGACATGCGCCGCTACCAGGTGATGATCGAATCGAACTTCCCCACCGAACTCAACGGGATGTTCAAGAACCTGGAGAACAAGGGCAACCCGTGGGGGCAAAACGCCAAGGACCGGCTGGCGTGGACCGAGGACCTGGACTTCGAGGTGCCGGTCTTCGAGGGCGAGTTCGGCGACGCCGAGTACCTGTTCTGGGTCGGCTGCGCGGGCGCGTTCGAGGACAGGGCCAAGAAGACCACCCGAGCCGTGGCCGAACTGCTGCACGTCGCGGGCGTCAAGTACGTGGTGCTCGGCCCGGAGGAGACCTGCACCGGCGACCCGGCAAGGCGAGCGGGCAACGAGTTCGTGTTCCAGATGCTGGCCCAGCAGAACGTCGAGGTGCTGAACTCGGTGTTCGAGGATGTCGAACCGCCTCGCCGCAAGATCGTGGTGACGTGCGCGCACTGCTTCAACACCCTGGCGAACGAGTACCCCGAACTCGGCGGCGACTACGAGGTGGTGCACCACACCCAACTGCTGAACCGGCTGGTGCGGGAGAAGCGGCTGACGCCGGTCGCGCCGATCGCGGAGGACGTGACCTACCACGACCCGTGCTACCTCGGCAGGCACAACAAGGTCTACGAGGCGCCGAGGGAACTGGTGGGCGCCTCCGGCGCCAGCCTGCGCGAGATGCCGCGGCACGCCGAGCGGTCGATGTGCTGCGGCGCGGGCGGTGCGCGGATGTGGATGGAGGAGCGCATCGGCAAGCGGATCAACGTCGAGCGCGTCGACGAGGCGCTCGGCACCGCGCCCTCGAAGATCGCCACCGGCTGCCCGTTCTGCCGGGTGATGCTCACCGACGGGGTGACCTCGCGACAGAACGACGGCAAGGCGAACGAGAACGTCGAGGTGGTCGACGTCGCGCAACTGCTGCTCTCCGCGGTCAAGCGGGGCGAGCAGGCAGTGCCCGTACCCGCGACCGCCTCGACCTCCGGCGGCGAGGCGGAGTCCGACGGCCGCGCCGACGTGCCTACCGACCAGGTGCCCTCCGGCACCGCACAGACCGAGGAGGACAAGACCTGACACGGACCCCCGCCAGGTGGGGGTTTTCGGAACGCTCTTGGTGCTGAACACTCACGCAGCGAGGCGCGGTGGACAAGCGAGGTAGGCTGACCTCCTCGCAGCCACCGTCGCCCGCGAGGTCAAGGCACCAGCATGCGAGGCGGACAATCGTGGGCACCCGCGACGACGATTCCCAGCAGGCCGACGACCGGGCGGTCGGCCGCTCTGGTGCGCGCTTCCCCAGCGCCAAGCAGCGCAGGCGGTTCGGCTCCGAACCCGATCCGCCACCACCGGCTGGCGAGCCGGAGTGGGACAGTGCCGCCGAACCCAGCAGCGGCTCCAAGGCCCGCCGGTCAGGGGCTCGTTACCCACCCGCCGAACTGCAGGCCGAGCCGGAAGCCGACCAGCGAGGCCAACGTGCCGAGGTCGACCAGCAGGTCTGGGAACCGCCGCCGCCTCCACAACATCCCCGGCAGCAGCCGCCAAGAACCGAACGCGTGCTCGCCGCTCCAGCCGACGCCGATGACGGCTCCGAGCACCGGTTGCGTGTTCGCCCCTACGTCATCACCAAGGGGCGCACCCGGGCGCGCGGCGATCTGGGGGTGGAGACGTTGATCTCCACCATCGGCAACGCACCTTGGGACAGCCTGCAACTGAGCTCAGAGTATCTGGCCGTTCGCAGATTGTGCATGCAGCCCCGGTCCGTCGCGGAAATCGCCGCCATTCTGTCGGTGCCACTCGGTGTCGCGCGCGTACTGCTCAGCGACCTCGCCGACGACGGCTTCGTCCATGTGCACACCACCAAGGTCACCGCGTCGGGCAGGCCCGACCAGATCCTCATGCAGCGGGTACTCGAGGGACTGCAGAAGCTGTGAAGCTCGCCGGTACCCGCGGCGCTTTCGTGACGGCCGAGGTTGCCTGAAGAGGTGAATCGGTGGTTCACTTCTTGGCGTGGTGTACCGCCGCACTCCCGAGATCCAGGCCCGCCTCGACGCACAGCGGACCGCGATCCTCGACGCCGCCGTCGAACTGCTCGCCGAGCGCGGCTACGCCGGGTGCTCGGTATCCGCTGTCGCCTCGCGGGCGGGGGTGGCCACGGGTAGCGTCTACCGGCACTTCCCCGGCAAAGCCGAACTGGTGGCCGAACTCTTCCGGCGGGTGGTGAGCCGAGAGGTCGAGGCGGTACGGCGCGCGTCAGCAGAACCGAGTGAGCCCGCGGCACGCGTGCTCGCGGTCGTGCGAACCTTCGCACTGCGAGCACTGAAGGCACCCCGGCTGGCATACGCACTACTCGCCGAGCCCGTCGACGCCCCCGTGGAGCAACAGCGGCTGGTGTTTCGGCGCACCTTCCGCGACATCGTCGCCCGCTGCGTCCGTGCGGGAGTCCAAGCGGGCACGCTGCCACCGCAGGACGCCGCGATCACGGCGGCCGCGGTGGTCGGAGCCGCCGCCGAGGTGCTCATCGGCCCGCTCACCACCGGCGAGGCCGACGCCGTCGGCGAACTGTCCGCCTTCACCCTTCGCGCACTAGGAGCAGGCGATGCCACCCACACATGAAGTGACCAACCAGGTACCACCGCTCGTCGACTACGACGTCGCCGACGACCCGGCCCTGCTCGAAGGTCTGCGCATGCAAGGCGCGGACTGGGCCGAGCCCGAGGTCAGGGAGTTGGGGCTGCGGGCGGGCAGTGAACGCGCGCAGGAATGGGGCAGGCTCGTCAACGAGAACCCGCCGAAGCTGCGCACCCACGACCGGGTCGGCAGGCGCGTGGACGAGGTCGAGTTCCACCCCCACTGGCACGACCTGATGGAGGTCGCCGTCTCGCACGGCCTGCACGCGGCGCCCTGGCAGCAGCAGCGGCAGGGCGCACACGTCGCCCGCACCGCGAAGTTCTACGTGTGGAGCCAGGTCGAGGCGGGGCACACCTGCCCGATCTCCATGACCTACTCCGCGGTGCCCGCGCTGCGACACAACCCGGAGCTCGCCCGGATCTACGAGCCGTTGCTGGCGGCGAGCAGTTACGACTACGGGCTGCGTGAACCGAGCGGCAAGCGCGGCCTCATCGCGGGCATGTCGATGACCGAGAAGCAGGGCGGCTCCGACGTGCGCGCCAACACCACGCGGGCGCAGCCCTCGGCCGACGGCAGCTACGTGCTCACCGGGCACAAGTGGTTCACCTCGGCTCCGATGTCCGACGTGTTCCTCACGCTCGCGCAGGCTCCTGGCGGGTTGTCGTGCTTCCTGCTGCCCCGGGTACTGCCCGACGGCACCCGCAACCGCATCCACCTGCAGCGGCTGAAGGACAAGCTGGGCAACCGGTCCAACGCCTCCGCCGAGATCGAGTACGACGGCGCCGTCGGCTGGCTCGTCGGCGAGGAGGGTCGCGGAGTCCGCACGATCATCGAAATGGTCAACAACACCCGGCTGGACTGCATCACCGGCAGCGCGGCGGGCATGCGCTACGGCGCCGTGCGCGCGACCCAGCACGCCACGCATCGCAGCGCGTTCGGCAAGCCACTGCTGGAACAGCCGCTGATGACGAACGTGCTCGCCGACCTGGCCGTGGAGGCCGAGGCGGCCACCACCGTGGCCATGCGGCTGGCTGGCGCGAGCGAGCGCGCCATCGCCGGCGACGCGCGGGAGGCCGCGCTGCGCAGGCTGGCACTACCGGTGATCAAGTACTGGGTGTGCAAGCGGGCACCCGCGCACGCGGCGGAGGCGCTGGAATGCCTCGGCGGCAACGGCTACGTCGAGGAGTCCGGTATGCCGCGGCTGTTCCGGGAGTCGCCGCTGTCGTCGATCTGGGAGGGTTCGGGCAACGTGGCGGCGCTGGACGCGCTGCGCGCCATGGCCAGGGAGCCGGAGTCGGTCGAGGCCTACCTCGGCGAGGTCGAACTCGCCGCTGGCGCGGACGCCCGGCTCGACGCGGCCATCGCCGGGGTGCGTCAGGAGTTGACCGACCTCACCGACATCGAGTACCGGGCACGCAGGCTGGCGGAACGGCTGGCGTTGGTGTTGCAGGCATCGTTGCTGGTGCGCCACGGCGACAAGGCGGTCGCGGACGCCTTCTGCGCCTCCCGGCTCGGCGGCGACTGGGGGATCGCGTTCGGCACCCTGCCCACCGGCACCGACACGCACGCCGTGGTGAGCAGGGTGCGCTGGTGAGCGCCCCGCTGCGCACCGAGACCTCCGACGGGGTCCGCTCGATCGTGCTCAGCAGGCCCGACGAGTACAACACCATCACCCCGCAACTGCGTGACGCGTTGAGCACCGCGATCGACGAGGCCGACGCCGACCCGGACGTGCGGGTGATGCTGCTGCGTGCCGAGGGGCCCGCGTTCTGCGCGGGCTACGGGCTGGACTGGTCGACCGAGTTGCAGGCGCGGGAGCACAGCAGCGACCGCGTCTGGGACTCGGTGGCCGACATGCGCCTGCTGTCCACGTTCGTCGACACCTACCTGAAGCTGTGGTACGCGGCCAAACCCACCATCGCCGCCGTGCACGGGTGGTGCATCGCGGGCGGCACCGACATGGTGCTGTGCGCCGACATCGTGGTGGCGGCCGACAATGCGGTGTTCGGCTACCCGCCCTCGCGGGTGTGGGGAACACCGACCACGGCCATGTGGGTCTACCGGCTGGGTTTCGAGCGGGCGAAGCGTTACCTGCTCACCGGCGACGAGATCCCGGCCCGCACTGCGGCCGACATCGGGCTGGTGCTGGAGTGCGTGCCACAGGAGCAGTTGCTCGACCACGCGTTCGGGCTCGCCAAGCGGATGGCCATGGTGCCGGCCAACCAACTGCAAATGCTGAAACTGCTGTGCAACCAACCGGCCGAGAACATGGGGCTTGCCTCCTCGCGCACGCTGGGCACGCTTTTCGACGGCGTCGCTCGGCACACCCAGGAGGGCCGCGACTTCGTCCGGCGAGCGTCCGAGGCCGGGATCCGGCAGGCGGTGCGCGAGCGCGACGACCCCTTCGGCGACTACGGCTCCCGGCCGCGCGCTCAGTAACCGAAGGTCTGCGTCCAGTACCAGCCGGAGGCGTTCAGCCCGACACCGATCGCGGTGATGTCGCAGTTGAGGATGTTGCCTCGATGACCGTCGGAGGCCATCCAGGCGTCCATGACCGCGTCCGCGCTGGAAAGCCCCATCGCGATGTTCTCCGCGGCCGGGCTGGAGTACCCGGCCTCCTCGATGCGCTCGTCGAACCGGACGCCGTCCGGGGACGTGTGCGAAAGGTAGTCACGGCGAGCCATGTCGTCGCTGTGTCGCTGGGCCGCGGTGGCCAGGCTGCTGTCGACGTGCACGGCTGCGCAGCCGGCCCGCGCGCGTTCCTGGTTCACCAACGCGACCACCTCGGCGACCGCGTCGGCAGGCTCGGCAGGTCGATCCGTCGTCGGTTCGGGCGAGGATGTGCTGGTCGTGCTCGGCGACGGGGAGGGCGGCCGACGGGTCGTGGTGGTGGTCGGCTCGGCCTGGGTGGTTTCCGGCGCGCTGCTCTCGGTGGTGGCCGGTTCGGTGGTCGGCGCGGGCGTGGTTGCCTTTCGGCTCTCGACCGTCCTGCGAAGCGCGCTGTCGTAGGCGCCGGGTTCCCGCTCGCCTGGCTGCGCGGACTGGGTGGTGGCGTCGCTCGGCCGCATCCACAGCAGGTGACTGCCCGCCGCTGCCGCGACCCCCACGAGCACGCTCACCATCACCAGCAGTGATTGCATGCGTGAACTAGGGCCGGACACGGACGTGAAAGCTACCACCAAAGTGTGGGTTATTGAACCGTGATTTCCTCCCCGCCTGCCCGGCCTAGGGCTGCTACCTGCGGGTATCGACGCGGTCGAAGTTGCGGTACGCCCTGCTCGGTGTGGGGCCACGCTGACCCTGGTACCGCGACCCCACCTGCGCCGAGCCGTAGGGGAACTCGGCGGCACTGGAGAGCTGGAACAGGCAGAGTTGGCCGATCTTCATCCCCGGCCACAGTGTGATGGGCAGGTTCGCCACGTTCGACAGTTCGAGTGTGATGTGGCCGGTGAAGCCGGGATCGATGAAGCCCGCCGTGGAGTGTGTGAGCAGCCCGAGCCGACCCAGCGACGACTTGCCTTCGAGTCTGCCCGCCAGGTCGTCGGGAAGGGTGACGATCTCGAACGTCGATGCGAGCACGAACTCGCCGGGATGGAGGACGAATGCGTCCTCGCCGTCCTTCTCCACCAGCGACGTGAGCTCGTCCTGCCGCAGCTTCGGGTCGATGTGGGTGTACTTGCTGTTGTCGAAAACGCGGAAGAAGCGATCCAGCCGCACGTCGATGCTGGACGGTTGCACCATCGCGGGGTCGAACGGGTCGACTCCCAGCCGTCCGGAATCGAGCGCTTTGCGCAGGTCGCGGTCACTCAGCAGCACCCGAACACCCTAGCTGTGCTCAGGCGGCGGGCTTTCCCTCGGTGCGCATGTGCCTGGCGTAGCTGCGGTCGGCGCGAAACAGTTTGCCCAGCTGCTCGGCGTAACGGCGCCGCCCTATCGCTCCGACGCGTTCCTGCACCGTGGTGGCGCCCGGCACCCACCTGCGGACGGTCTCGGCGGCGAAGTTGGTCGCCGCCGCCGCGAGCACGGCGCCCTGCGCGATGGGATCGTTGGGCAGCTCGAGGTAGTCGGCGTTCTGCTTGCCCAGCGTGAGCCTGCTGATGGAGGAGTGCACGCGGACGGAGACGTGGGCGAGCACCTTGCCGATCGCGCCGCGGCCCGCTCCGACCTCGGCGTGTGAACGCAACAGCGCGGCGGCGAGCCGCTTGGAGTCCTCGTCGGGGATGAACTCGGTGGCCGCGAGCAGCCAGAGCAGGCGCCAGGAGTCTTCTTCCGTGGCGGGAAGCAACTCCTCGCGGATGCCCATCAGCCAGCCGACGTAGCGCCACAGATGCAGGATGTCGGCGCGTTCGGCCGCGCTGTAGCGTACGCCCAGCAATTGCATACCCAGCACGTAGACCAGCGAGAACAGCAGCAGCGTGCCCGCCGTTTGCACCTGGTTGACCGGGCGGTCCCAGGCTTCGTAGTCCCAGTCCTCGCGCCGGTTCATCGCGGCGCGGACGTGGGCGTGCACCAATCGCACTCGCAGTGCGGAGGCATAGCCACGCTCGCCCGCGCGAAGAGCGCCCGGGGTGGTGACGTCGATCCACCAGATCCCGGTCTCCACCAGCCGCTTGCTCGCCGCGTACTCGATGTTGCCCGTGCCGACCAGCGGCTTCGTCGCGCGAGCCGCCAGGTAGCCGCCCATCAGTGACATGTCCCCGAGCGGGAACAGACCCAACAAACCTGTGCGAGTGATGGCGCGAGCCCCGCGTTCGACACGGTCGGGGTCCACCCAGTACGGCGTGGCCTCCACCGCGCGGAAGAAAGCCTTCAACTCCGGGGGCGGGTTGTCGACGCTGTCGATGCCGTGTTCAAGCGCCTGCTCGAACAGGGCACGGCCCTTGCCCCGGCTCGCGCGGAACATGGCGACGACGGCATCGGCCAGCGGGTCCTCCTCCTGCGCGAACTCGCGTAGCCGCCGCAACTGGGGCTCGGTACCGCGAATGTCGCCAGGAGCGAACAGCCTGGTGGCGAGCCGGAAGCCGCCCTGGCGCAGCAACTCCGGGTCCGGCAGCCGGTCGTCGGCCTTCATGCGTCTCACCTGCCCGTATCCAACTTCGACAACAAGTGTTGTCACTTGCGGTGAGTCGCGTCAAGGGGAAGGCCGGATACGGCGTGGAGATCGGCACCGTGTATGCTGTGCGTGCATCGCGGATGTAGTTCAATGGTAGAACATCAGCTTCCCAAGCTGAGAACGCGGGTTCGATTCCCGTCATCCGCTCTCACTGTAAAAGCCCACGTCAGAGGCTCGGAAGACTCCAGGTCTGGACCTTCGTGGCTGCTGGATCAGCTCAGGTTCTGAGCCAGTCGGGGCCTGCGGTATCGGTCAGGGCAGCAGCGTGAATGAAGCGACGTGGCGTGGCCGTACAACGGAGAAATGCCTGGTGTCCAGCGTTGCCACCCGTGTCACGCCGAGGCGTTCCGCCAGCGCTACGACGCAGGCATCGGCCGTTCCAAGCGGGAGGTCGGCATAGTTGTCGACCAGATCCGCAGCACGTGCGATGTCGGTCAAGATCATGGACTCCACGACGTAAAGGCCGTCCGCGATGTCGCGCAGAAAATCCGCTTCCGCCGCTGCGCCGCCACGAGACCCCAGCATGTAGCCGATCTCGACCAACAAGGGTTCCGGCAGAACCAACCGCTCGAGAGTTGTGCCACGGTCAACGGTGGCTCGCCGAGAACACCTTCCGCTACAGGGTCGGGGCCACCTTCCAGCGTGATCCACTTGATTCCCAAGCTGACAACGCGGGCTCGATCCCGTCGTCCGCTCTTAGTCAAACCCCCAGGTCAGACACCGTCTCCTGGGATCAGGGGGCTTCGCCCTCCCCGGGGAGCGGTGCTCGCCACAGCGAGGCCGATCGCCTGGCTGCCGATGCCGCACCCATAGTCCAGCACGGACTGTGCGTGCTGGAATTCGGTCAACTGTGCCGCGCCTTGTTGAACCCACACATGGTTGGTGGCAGTCTGCGCCAGAAACCAACATGCCGAGGTGGGGGATAGCCATGGGGTTCGAGGCGGTGATCGACGCGATCTCCGAAAGCGGCAAGGCTGCCGGGCGCGTCGCCGACGCTGTTCGAAGCGTCGATCCGGCGGGGGCGCTTCCCGGAGGGGACGCGGGCATGCCGGGTTCTCGCAGCGCCGACCTGCTGGCTGCGCTGCGAAACCACTGGAAGGGCAAGGGAAAGGGCACCGCACAAGCTCTCGACCAGCATGCCGAGAGCCTCGCGACTGCCGCGCAGCGCTATCGCAGCAACGATGACGCAGCCGAGGCCGACAGCTCCGCCGCCGCAACCCCGACCGGCTGACCGCAGGGCCTCCTGATGATCACCTGGGGGAACGTCAGGCAATGGAACGGCAACCCGCTCGCCGACGCTGTCGGTCCGCTCAACCGGGAGTACAACGAACTGATCAGCGCGGGTGAGGACCTGCGCGCGAGCAACGCGCCGGACGGCTGGTCGGGTCCTGCCGCCACTGCGGCCGCCGAGAAGGGCAACGAGATCATCGATGGTCTCGAAGAATGGGCAGCCGAAATCGCTGCAGCGCGGCGTGCGACCGGTGCCGTTGGCGACGCCATCAACGGGATCAAGAACGGTGTCCGCGAGGCTGAGGAGTTGGCACGGGCACACAACTTCGGCATCCGCGAGGATGGCTCGGTCTTCGACAACGGACCGCCACCCGGCACATCGGCAGGGCAGCAGAAGGCGGTAGCCGATGAGCGTCGTGCTGTGGCTTCGGAGCTGAAAGCACGGGTCGAGCAGGTGTTGCGCAGCGCCACCGACGTCGATTCGGACTTCTGCAAGGTCCTCGAGCGAGTCCTGGTGCGACGCACGATCGACGCCGGTGCCTACGACAACGAGTCGACTTCGCTCTCCGCCGCGGACAACGCGGGTGCCGCACTTGGCTCGCTCAGTATCCCGACGCCACCAGCCGCCGACGCAAGCCCCGCCCAGAACGCCGCATGGTGGGCCAGCCTGTCCGAGGCGCAACGGCAGCGCTTCACCAACGACTACCCGCAACTGGTCGGCAACCGCGACGGTGTGTCCGCGAAGTACCGCGACCTTGCCAACCGCCACCTCCTCGAGCAGAGCAAGCACAAGCTTGAGACACAGCTGGCCGCCGCCAAGGAGAACAATCCCTGGTACAAGGACATCGTCGGCCTTGAGAACGCCGAGATCGGTGAGCTGGAGGCGAAGCTGGCGTCGGTGAACGAACTCGACGCGCTGCTGAACGACCCTGCTCGCCCGGACCGCCACCTGCTCGAACTGGACCTTTCGAAAACACGTGCGGAAGCAGCAGTCGCGAACGGGGATGTCGACACCGCCGATCACGTAGCGGTGTTCACTCCGGGATTTACGTCGACGGTCGACGGGAGTATCGACAAGTACGACCAGAACATGGCTGACCTGAGAGCGAAGTCCGAGCACCTGGCACATCGAGGTGGCAATCCGGACGCGAGTGTCGCGACGGTGACCTACCTCGGATACCAAGCGCCCCAGGCCGATCTGGGGATGCTCTCACCGGGCCAGAGCGTCGCCAACGATACCGCCGCACGTGAAGGCGGGCAGGAACTGAACTCGTTCTTGAACGGAATCGATGCCAGCCGAGGTGACAACCCGCCGCACCTCACTTCGCTTGGCCACTCTTACGGATCCTTGACCTCGGGATACGCGTTGCAGGGCGGGACCGGGGTGGACGATGCCGTCGTGTTCGGCTCCCCCGGCCTCGGCACTGAAGATGCCTCCGACCTGAAGGTGCCGGACGGACACGTGCTTTCGTTGGAGGCCAACAAGGATCCCGTCGCGGACATCGGGAGAAGTGGTCACCTCGGCGAGGACCCGAGCGCGATGCCTGGGATGGGGCACGGAGAGACGGAAGCCGTTCCCAAGGAGCGGTCGCCGACCGGACAGGATCTTCGGGGAGTCGAGGGCCATAGCGGTTACTTCACGCCGGACAGCACCAGCCAGCACAACATGGCGGCTGTGATCGCAGGACAGCATGACCAGGTAGTCCATGGGAACAACACCGACATCGGCGATGATGCAGGCCAGGCAGGTCGGGACATCGCTTCGGGCGTCAAGACGGGAGTCGAGGACACATGGAAGACCATCACCGGATGGTTCTGAGAACCGCGATCCGTCCCGTGATGATCGCATCGGCGATGGCGGTGTTGCTGCTTCCCGCCGCGTGCGGAATGGAGGGTGGCGACATCAACGACGACCCCAACGCGGGCACCGTGCAGGAGCAGTTCGACACGCTACTGCAACGACCCAGCTTCGAAGAAATGACCGAGCGGTACCAGGAAATGGTCACCAAGGTACGACGCGCCACAGTCCAACTGGGTGGAATACCGGAATGGCGCGACTCGAAAGGAAGCACCCCGATAAGCGGCGCCGGATGCGGTTTCGATTTTCCTGACATCGGGTCAGACGGCGGAACCCGACAGATCAATGGAGGGGTATCCGAAGGCGCGATCCCCGATGACCGCTGGCCGGAAGTCATTGAACGCGTCGGAAAAATAGCCGAAAGCTACGGTTTCAACCGGCGCGAAGTCTTCAAAGACGAACCTGGCGACCACGATGTCCGTTTCTACGACTCCTACGGCGGCGATTTCGTTTTCGGCACGAAAATCAACACTTCCATGGTGATCAGCTCCGGTTGCTTCCTCAAGAATGAGGCGCGGGAGCGAGGTTTCCCGTCGGAAGCAGAATAGTGCGGCGGTGAAGGGGTCACGGGTTTTCAAGGCCGGGCTCTGGCGAGTCGTGGTCGCGGCAGCGTTGGCGGTGTTACTGCTTCCCGCTGCGTGTGGAACGGAGGGTGGCGACATCAACGACGACCCCAACGCGGGCACCGTGCAGGAGCAGTTCGACACGCTGCTGCAACGACCCAGCTTCGAACGAATGACCGAGCGGTACAAGGAAATGGTCACCGAGGTCCGGCAACGCCGGATCATCGAGCGGGTCCACGAAACCGACATCCGGGCTCCACACATCACCGAGGCCGCCCGTCGGGGACAACTGCCGGAGGCTGACCAGCAGGTCGGGGCCGGTCAGCCAACCCTCGCGGACGGGCATGGGTGAAACCCGTGTCCGCGCCCCACGCATCCCGGACAGTCGTCACGCCGCAAGTAAGCAACCGGCGAAGCGTCGGCACCGCTTCCAGGATCCGGGTGCTGCGGGGCAGCGACTCCTGGCGAGGGAACGCGACATGCGCACGGCAATCGATGAACCCGGGAACGAGCAGGCCGCCTCGACAGTCAACCTGGTCAGGGCACTCCACATCGGATCCGACAGCCGCGATCCGCCCATCGCGCACGAGCACGTCCGCACGGTCGATCACGCCGCTCGCTGTCCGGGTGGAGAATCAACGCTTTCGTGAGTGCCGTGGCCGCCACGCCCTCTTCCTGCCGGAGGAGTGCTGCCCAACATCGCAACTTCTCCCGCTCAGCGACGGGCGTGGCGTTCGGCGCTGCGCCGCAGTCTGTTGTACGCACCGGCCAGTCCCATGGCCTTGCGCGCTTCGAACACCACCTGCCGAACGACCTGGCGGGTGCGTTCGGTGCCGGTGACGACGATCTCGTCCACCAGGCCGGGCTGCTGCTCGTAGTGACTCCGCCGCTCACGCATCGGGTCGAGAAACCGGTTGAGCGCGGCCGCCAGCGCCTGCTTCACCTCGACGTCGCCGACCCGACCTTCCCGGTATCGCGTCTCCAACTCGGCGACCTGGGCGTGGTCATCGTTGAAGGCGCGGTGGTATTCGAACACCGGGTTGCCCTCCACCCGGCCGGGCACGTCGGGGCGGATCCGGTTGGGGTCGGTGAACATGCCCGCGACCTTGCGGCGGACGTCGTCGGCACTGTCCGAGAGGTAGATGGCGTTGTCGAGGGACTTGCTCATCTTCGCTCGGCCGTCGGTGCCGATCAGACTGGTCACGTCGCTGCGCACGAGTTCCGGCACCGGGAAGGTGTCGCCGTAGAGGTGATTGAACCGGCGCGCGATCTCCCGTGTCACCTCGACGTGTGCGTGGTTGTCCTGCCCGACCGGCACGGCATGGGCCTTCACGCAGAGGATGTCGGCGGCCTGCAGGACCGGGTATCCCAGCAGCGCGTAGGACATTTCGGCCTCGCCAGCGGCGCGGCTCATCTCCTTGAGACTGGGGACGCGTTGCAGCCGCGGCACCGTCACCAGGCTCTGCAGCAGCGTGTTCAGCTCAGCGACCTCCCCGATGGCCGACTGCAGGTAGAAGGTCGCGCGTGCCGGGTCGATACCGGCCGCCAACGCGTCGAGTACCTGCTCGCGAACGTTCCCGGTCACCCGTGCGATGTCGTCGGCGCGGTTGGCGGTGGTGAGCATGTGTAGGTCGGCAAGGATCAGGAAGGTCTCGTAGCGATGCTGCAGCCGCACCCGGTTCGCCAGGCTGCCGACATAGTGCCCGAGGTGCAGCCTGCCGGTTGGGCGGTCGCCGGTGAGCATTCGTTGCGTGGTCATGGATCCCTCTCGTCAGCGGACCGCCCGAGAGGTCATGCCCAACAGCAGAAAGGCCGCCTCGTGGGCGGCCTTCTCGTCACCTGGTGCGCAAGGTCGAAAGCCGCCGAGAGGCGGCCCACCACATGTTTGGACACGTACGCACAGAGCGGACCATAGCACGGCAATCGCCGAGGATTCCTGTCGTGCCCCACCACAACTATCGAAAGGCTGCACATGCTCATCGAGAGCCTGGCGACCCGTCCTGACCTGCTCGGCCCGGCGCTCGAACTCGGCGACATCGGGGCGGAGTTCATGCGGCACGATCCGATCGCCGACCTGACCCGCGCCACCAGACTGGCAACACGATGGCCCGAGTACTTCCTCGTTCTGCTCGAAGACGGCGTGCCGGTCGCCAGGGCCGTCGGTGTTCCGCTGGCGTTTCCTACAAGCGAAAGACCCGAGTTGCCCGACCACGGGTGGGACGGCGCCATTCTGTGGGCCTTCGAGGACGCCGTTGACGGCCGCGCGCCGACAACACTCCTCGCACTGGATGTCCAGGTCGCCGTCAAGCACCGGGGTCGGGGGATCGCCGCGCGTGCGCTCGCAGCACTTCGCACCCGTGCTCGCGAGCACGGACTGCATCGCCTCGTGATACCCGTACGGCCGACCGGCAAGCAGTACCGGCCGAACGAAACCATGGCGGATTACCTGCTTCGCCGTCGCCCGGACGGCTACTCCGCTGACGCCTGGTTGCGCACACACGAACGAGTTGGAGGCAGGTTCGTCAAGGTCGCGCCCTTCGCTATGACGATTACCGGCGCCCTGGGCCAGTGGGAGGACTGGACCGGAAAGGTGCTTCGGCCCGGCCCGAACGTCGTCGAAGGTGCGCTCGCCCCCGTCGTGGCGAATGTGGAGCAGGACATCGGCGTCTATGTCGAGCCGAACGTATGGTTCGAACACTGCCCATAGGTCATCTCGCGTTGCGTGCCAGCAGGAAGCACTGCGGGGTCAGTTCCCTGAACGTGCCTTCCTCGTCCGGTTGCCGCACCAGCCGGGCATGTTCCCGCAACCCGGTTTGACCCAGTAGGTCCGCCAGGTGATCGGGCTGCTGGGGATGGAAGTCGAGCGAGACCCGGTGACCACCGACCTCGGTGCGGTGCAGCACCTCATCGCCCACCGCGAAGGCGAGTTGCAGATACCCGCCGGGCGCCAGCACCCGATGGAACTCAGCGAGAACCAGCGGCAGGTGGTCGTCCGGTACGTGAATGATCGAATACCACGCCACGATGCCGCCGAGAGCGCCGTCCTCGGTGTCCAGCGCGGTCATCGAACCTTCCCGAAACCGCAGGTGGGGGTGTCTGCGCCGGGCCTGCTCGATCATCCCGGGCGAGATATCGATTCCGGTCACCGGCAACCCGAGGTCGTGCAGGTGCGCCGCTATCCGCCCTGGCCCGCAGCCGACATCGAGCACCGCGCCCGGTCGCTGCCCCCGCACCAGTTCGGCGAAGACCGCGAGTACCGCGCGGTCGAAGGGTTTGACTGCCAACTCCTGGTCGAACCGATCGGCGTAATCGGCCGCGAGAACGTCGTATGCCGCACGGGTGCGTGAGGCGAAACGGGGCTCGATGACGCGCACCTCCCAATGGGAGAGCAGGTCGAACGCGCGAACACGCGCAGCCCTGCCACCCGCCAACTCCTTCACACGGTCGAGTGAGGCCGAAGAGCCCACGCAATCCGGTCGCCCGTCTCTGCCCCCACCCACATCAGTGAACGAAGTTGAAACTGGCACAAGCACAGAACAGGCAAGGCAGGACGAGACCATGTCCGACCAACCACAAAACCAGACACCACCGGCCGAGTCCAAGAAGAAGCGCCACAAGTGGCCGTGGATCCTCGGCGGGCTCGCCGTCGTGCTGATCATCATTATCGCAGTGGTCGCCACGAGCGGTTCGGACGATCAGCAGACGGCCACCAACGGCTCGAACGGCGATCCGCAGCAGGCGCAGCAGCAGCCACCACCGGAGCAGGAGCAGGCCCAGGAGCAGGCCGAGGCCGGGATCGGCCAGCCGGTTCGCGACGGCAAGTTCGAGTTCACCGTCGAAGGTGTCGAGCGAGCCCCGAGCGTCGGCGACGACGCCGTCATGACCGAGCAGGCTCAGGGCGAGTTCGCCATCCTCACGATGACGGTGCGCAACATCGGAGACGAGGCGCAACCGCTGTCCGACACCGACCAGTACGTGTACGACGCCGCGGGACGGCAGTACTCGGCGGACAGCATGGCCGGCCTGGCCATCACGGGCAACGACGTGTTCCTCAACCCGATCAATCCGGGCAACTCCGTGACAGGCAAGGTGGTGTTCGACGTGCCTGCGGGCACCGAACTAGTCAGGGCCGAACTGCACGATTCCGCGTTCAGCGACGGGGTGACGGTGAACCTCGAATGACGCTGCTTCCGTGGAACTGGCCGGGCCCGCTCAGCGGATGATCGACACGATCTCGCACGCGGCCTCGGCCAGTTCCCGATCACCGTCGAGCCTGCCACGGCTGATCGCCACCGCGGGCTCGATGGTGCGCGTGCACAGCCGCCACGCCGTGCCGGAATCCAACTGGATCTCGGCCGTGGCCGACCCCGGCAACGAGGCGTCGAGCGACCACCCTTCGCCGGTGGAAGTGGCCGTCCAGCTGCCCGCGGCCGTGCCGTCGACGGTCAGCCGCAGCTGCGTGCCCTCGGCCCGCCTCACCCCACGCAGCGTGAACGGCAACGCCCGCGCGAAGGTGTCCAGCACCAGGCGCAGCGAATCCTGCTCGGCAGCGACGGATTCGCCCACCGCCTCCCGGATCTGCTGGCGGTGAACCCAGTACTCGGTGAAGTCCCTCGCGCGGTCCAACCACATAGGGGCGGGGTCGGCACCGGCCCACGAAACCGGCGTGCCGTACTCGTCGGGATCGACGGCCGACCACAGTCGCTCGATCCGCTCGCCGGTGAACTCCAGGCTTTCCAGCAGAGATCGCGGGCTGAGCCGCGCGCACGCGTCCACCCACTCCTGGTTCAGCCGGTGGATGAACGTCGCGAACGGCTCTCCGTCGCGTGGCCCCATCCCCGCGTCGTAGCCGTCCCGGGTCCGGGCGAGGCGACCGTAGTCGCCACCGAGCACGTGCGCGGCGAGATCCTTGACCGTCCACCCCGGCAGGGCTGCCAGCTCCCATTGCTGGGGAGTCAAGCCGCGCAGGTCGGTCAGTAGCGCCTCGCGTTCGGGCCCGAACGCCGATCCGGCGTCGATCGGCTCACCCAGCCAGGAAAACTCAGCCATGTCGCGGGTCTAGCAGCCACGCCACAGGGCAGACAACCGGTTTGCCCACGTACCCGCCGGATGGCGGCACCCTCGGTCCCCTCTCTGCCCGGTGAGCACTGCGCGATCTGCTCGCGCGCACCATCCCCCGCTCCCGTAGTCGCGGGGTTGTCGGTCATCGATGCGAACATATGTTCGTGTCGGGCGAGGGGCCAATACTGCACGCGGACCTCGACGCGTTCTACGCGTCGGTGGAGCAGCGTGACGATCCGCGGCTGCGGGGGCGGCCCGTCATCGTGGGTGGTGGCGTGGTGCTGGCGGCCAGCTACGAAGCGAAGGCACACGGCGTCCGCACGGCCATGGGTGGTAGGCAGGCCATGCGCCTGTGCCCGGCGGCCGTTGTGGTGCCGCCTCGCATGTCGGCCTACTCCGAGGCGAGTAAAGCGGTGTTCGAGGTTTTCCGTGACACCACACCGATCGTCGAGGGCATCTCGATCGACGAGGCGTTCCTCGACGTCGGCGGACTCGCCCGGATCTCGGGCACGCCGGCACAGATCGCCGCGCGGCTGCGGCGTGAGGTGGCCGATCGGGTGGGGCTGGCGATCACCGTCGGCGTGGCGCGTACCAAGTTTCTGGCGAAGGTCGCCAGCGGTGTGGCCAAGCCGGACGGCCTGCTGGTGGTGCCACCCGATGCGGAACTGGACTTCCTGCATCCACTTCCGGTCGAGCGACTCTGGGGAGTTGGGCGAGTCACCGCGAGCAAGCTGAGAGATCGGGGGATCACCACGGTCGGCCAGGTGGCCGAACTGGGCGAACCGGCGCTGGTCGCGATGCTCGGCCGCGCGAGCGGCCGCCACCTACACGCGCTGGCGCACAACCGCGACCCACGGCCCGTGCACGTCGGCCGCCGTAGGCGCTCGATGGGTGCGCAGCGCGCGCTCGGCCGAGGTTCACGCGCAGCCGCGGAACTGGACGCCGACCTGACCGCCCTCGTCGACCGCCTCACCAGGCGGTTGCGTGCGGCGGCGCGGGTCTGCCGCACCGTCGTGCTGCGGCTGCGCTTCGCCGACTACACGCGGGTGACCCGCTCGCACACCATGGCGGAGCCCACCGCGCACACCGAGCCGATCCTCGCCACGGCACGCGGCCTGCTCACCTCGGCGATGCCGATGATCAGCGCGAACGGTCTCACCCTCATCGGCGTGACGCTGACCAACCTGCACACCGAGGGTGCCGTGCAACTCATGCTCCCGTTCGACGAAGGCGCGGTAGGAACTCTCGACGCCACGCTCGACTCGGTACGCGACCGGTTCGGCTCGGCCGCCGTCACCCGCGCGGCGCTGCTGGGTCGCGCTCAAGGCATAGCGATGCCGCTGCTGCCGGATTGAAGGAGAATCGAACCATGGGGGAAGCAGCGACGTTGCCCGACGCGGTCCAGCTACCCGACGGCGCCTGGGTACGCGGGCGCGGGCTACGCAGGCCCGCCAAGCACGGACCCGCACCGGACTACGGGTTGTACCTCGGCGGCGCGAGGCTGCGCCGCAGGCACGAGGATTCACTGCACTGGCCGCACGACTGGGTGCACTGGCCGGACGGGTGGTTGCCCACCGACTGGAAGAGCGCCGCTGACAGCCTGGTCCGGCTGCACGAGCGGGCCATCGCGGGCCAGTCCGTTGAGATCGCCTGCAACGGAGGTCTGGGGAGGACGGGAACCGCCGTTGCCTGCCTTGTCACACTGTGCGGGTCAACCCCTGGCGCGGCGGTGCGCTGGGCCCGCGAGCACTACAACCGGCGGGCGGTCGAACTGCCGTGGCAACGGCTGTGGGTTCGCTGGTTCGCCAGGCGGACCCGTGCCGCCCGTCGATAGCGACCAAGCCGCCCGCAACGGCTCAGCCCTCCCTGGCGTCGCGCAGCCGCGCGGGGGCCCTGGCCAACCACGCCTGCTCGACGAGTTCGGCAAGCTGCCGTGGATCGACCCGATCCAGATCCACCAGGATCACGCCGTGCCCGTCGTAGTGCGGCGTGGTGTAGAACGCCGGGTCGCCGGAAGCCAGCAGAGCGGCCTTCTCGTCGAGACCGCAGAGCAGCACGAGCCCACCCTCTGCTTCGGTGCGCAGTCGCGCGAAACCCTTGCCCGCTACTTTCAGTCCCGGCGTTGCGTACCAGGTCGACTCCTGCACCTGCGGCAGCGCCCGCCCGATAGCAACGACATCGTCCCAGGTCGGCATGGGTCCATTGTCGTGACCGGTCGCGCCTGTGGCTTGGCGAAATGGGAACCGCGATCTCAGTTCGGCGGAAACCGGTGGAGGTTCGCGTGCAGCCGGGCGGGCGCGAGCGGGTCTGACTCGCCGAGCCGGGCCAGCCGTGCCCTGCGTTGCTTGGCGTGGCGGCGCGCTGCCCGCTGGTCCTCGTACCCGACGGTGATCGCGGCGGCGACGAGCAGCAGGCCCGCCAGGCAGATGACAACGGCGAGGTACACGCCATCCCCCTTGATGCCGTCCTTGTGTGACAGATCACAAAGCCTACGCAATGTCCAGCGATGGCGCCACCGTCGCTGGTCGGCGCCGCACTGCCGGTTTTCTCGCACCCCGGCTGCCTACCGCGCCAGGTGGGGGCACACTGCTTGGCATGGCCGTGCGAGCACTCGACGACGTGATCGACTACGGCTTGCGGGTGCTGTTCTGCGGTATCAACCCCAGCGTTCGTTCCGGCGCCACCGGCCATCACTTCGCCCACCCGGCGAACCGGTTCTGGTCGACCCTGTACCGCAGCGGTTTCACCCCGCGCAGGCTCCAGCCGAGCGAGCAGTTCTCACTGCTGGACTACGGGCTGGGCGTCACCAACCTCGTCGACCGGGTCACCGCCCGTGCCGACGAGCTGACGAAGGAGGAGTTGAAGCAGGGTGGCGAGCGGCTGACCGCCAAGGTCGCGCGGTATCGCCCGCGTTGGCTGGCGATGGTGGGGCTCACCGCGTACCGTGCGGCCTTCGGGAGACCCTCCGCCGTGGTTGGAGCGCAGGCGGACAGGGTCAGCGGTGTGCCCGTATGGCTGCTGCCCAACCCGAGCGGGCTGAACGCCCACTGGACCCCGGCCGGTCTCGCCGAGGAGTACGCCCGGCTGCGGGTCGCCGCGTCGTGACGCTCGATGCGCGGCGCCGGACGGCAACGAGAAGTGCAGACCGACGAGCGCGACCCGATGCGGCCCGAATTCGGCGTCATGGATTAATGAGCAGGTCGCCAAACCGGCCAGGTGGTTGAGACCGAGCGGTCCAGACAGAGGGAGGCGGACCGACCACCGCACAGCGAAGGCCGAAGGCGGCGAGCGAGCACACCTCGGGGGAGAGTGTGCGGGAGAGGGAGAGCGGATGGCGCACAGCATCGAAAGGGGCAGAACCGGCCCCGGCACGGCAGGCAGCCGCGTGTTGACCGTCGCGGCACTGGACTCGGTTCCCGTTTACCGGGAAGGACTCAACGCGGTGGTGAGCCGCACCCCGGGGCTACGTTGGGTCGGACACGCGGCGACGCAGCACGCATCCATGCAACTGTGCGAACAACTGCATCCGAACATCGTCGCCGTGGACTCCGGCCTGGACCCGCAGGGCCACCTGATCCGGCTGCTCAGCGACGGGCACCCGATGATGATCATCGTCGTGCTGCTGAGGCAGGCTCACGTCGGCGCGACCTTCATCTCCGCGATGCTCTCGGCAGGAGCACACGGGGTCGTACCGAGGGACGCCGACCCTCGCCGCCTCGGTGAGGCGCTGCGGAAGGCGTTCGTCGACAGGCGCTACACCGACCCTTCGCTCGCGCCGTTGCTGACCCGGCAGCGGCACACGACGGGAGGTGACGGCAGGGCTGGTGCCGGGGTGCACCGGCCGAGGATGCCGCTGTCCCGGCGTGAATACCAGGTGCTGCAACTGGTCGCGGAAGGGCTGGAGAACGCCGCCATCGCCAAGACACTCTTCCTGTCGGTGGAAACCGTGCGCACGCACGTGAAGAGCATCCTGCGCAAGCTGTCCGCGCGGGACCGTACACACGCCGTGAGCAAGGCATTTCGCTCGGGCATTCTCGTCGCGCGTGCGGAGGGCGCACCGCCGGGCGAGGGTGAGGCGCCACCCGCGGCGGTGGGCAACACGATCGCCTGACCCGCCCGTGGCGATCGCTTCGTCACAAACCGGCCCTTCACCTTGCCGCCAGTTACTAGCAGGTAATATGCTCATGTTACCGGCCAGTAGGGCAGTGATGTCCGCCGAACTACCCCGTACGGAGTGACGACATGGGCCACTACAAGAGCAACGTCCGAGACCTGGAGTTCAACCTCTTCGAGGTACTCGGCGTTCAGGAGCGCCTCGGCAAGGGCGTGCTGGCGGAGTCGGACGCCGACACCGCACGCGGCGTGCTGGCCGAGCTCAACAACCTGGCGGTCGGCCCGCTGGCCGAGTCGTTCGTCGACGCCGACCGCAACCCGCCGGTCTACGACCCGAAGACCTTCTCGGCGACACTGCCCGAGTCGTTCAAGAAGAGCTACCAGGCACTGTGGGACGGCGAGTGGTGGCGGATCGGGCTCACCAACGACCTCGGCGGCTTCGGCCTGCCTCCCACCGTGCAGTGGGCCGCCTCCGAGTTGATCCTGGGCGCGAACCCGGCGCTGTTCATGTACATGGCGGGCCCGAACTTCGCGATGATCCTCGACAAGAACGGCACCGAGGAGCAGAAGCGCTGGGCACGCATCATGATCGAGCGCGCGTGGGGCGCGACGATGGTGCTCACCGAGCCGGACGCGGGCTCCGACGTCGGTGCGGGCCGCACCAAGGCGGTGTTGCAGGAGGACGGTTCCTGGCACCTGGACGGAGTCAAGCGGTTCATCACCTCCGCCGACCAGGACATGACCGAGAACATCATGCACCTGGTGCTCGCCCGCCCCGAGGGTCCCGGTATCGAGCCCAAGCCCGGCACCAAGGGGTTGTCGCTGTTCCTGGTGCCGAAGTTCCACTTCGACACCGAGACCGGCGAACTCGGCGAGCGCAACGGCGCCTTCGTCACCAACGTCGAGCACAAGATGGGCCTGAAGGTATCCACCACCTGCGAGCTGACCTTCGGCCAGCACGGCACGCCTGCCAAGGGCTGGCTGCTCGGCGAGGTGCACGACGGCATCGCTCAGATGTTCCAGGTGATCGAGTACGCCAGGATGATGGTCGGAACCAAGGCCATCGCCACGCTGTCCACCGGCTACCTCAACGCACTCGAGTACGCCAAGGAGCGGGTGCAGGGCGCCGACCTCACGCAAATGCTGGACAAGACCGCGCCTCGCGTGACCATCACACACCACCCTGATGTGCGCCGGTCGCTGATGACGCAGAAAGCCTACGCGGAGGGTCTGCGCGCGGTGTACCTCTACACCGCGTCGTTCCAGGACCAGATCTGGACCGGCGAGGGCGACGAGGAGTCACTGGATCTGGCGGAGCGGGTCAACGACCTGCTGCTGCCCATCGTCAAGGGCGTCGGCTCGGAGCGCGCCACCGAGCAGCTCGTGCAGTCGCTGCAGACACTCGGCGGGTCCGGCTTCCTACAGGACTACCCGATCGAGCAGTACATCCGCGACGCCAAGATCGACTCGTTGTACGAGGGCACCACTGCCATCCAGTCGATGGACTTCTTCTTCCGAAAGATCGTCCGCGACAAGGGCAAGGCCCTCACCTACCTCGCCGGTGAGATCACGAAGTTCATCGAGTCCGAGGCGGGTAACGGCAGGCTGAAGAACGAGCGTGCGTTGCTCAAGCAGGCGCTCGACGACGTGCAGGGCATGCTCGGCGCGATGATCGGCCACCTCACCGCGTCGCAGGACGACCCGAAGAGCGTCTACAAGGTCGGTCAGCACACCGTGCGGCTGCTGATGTCCGCGGGCGATCTGCTCGTCGGATGGCAGCTCCTGCGGCAGGCCGAGGTGGCCATGACCAAGCTCGACGCCGAGCCCGCTGCCAAGGACGTGCCCTTCTACCAGGGCAAGGTTGCCGTGGCGACGTTCTTCGCCAAGAACGTGTTGCCCGAACTCACCGCCCGCAGGGCCATCGTCGAGGCCGCTGACAACGACCTGATGGAGATCGACGAAGCGGCGTTCTGACGCCCGCGAGCCGAATGCGGAAGCCGCCGGGGTTGGCGAACCCCGGCGGCTTCCGCATTATGGGTGTGATTACGACTGTGCCGTCCGGGTAACCCGATCAGGTCGTCACCGGCGAACAGGAGTGAAGCAATGGCTGTCTCGGGGATAATTTCGGCGATCCTGATCGGGCTCGTGCTCGGCGCGCTCGCCAGGCTGGTTCTTCCCGGCAAGCAAGGCATCCCCATCTGGCTGACCATCCTGGTGGGGATCGCAGCGGCGTTCCTCGGCACCGCCATCGCACGCGGACTCGGCTATGCGGACACGAGTGGCTGGGACTGGTTGGAGTTCCTGACCCAACTCGTCGTCGCGGCCATCGGGGTGTCGATAGCCGCGGGCGTCTACCCGAAGAAGAGCGTTCGGGGATAGCCGGAACAGACCACACGGTGGCGGAGGTGCTCACGCATCTCCGCCACCGCGCTGTTCGGACATCACGGAACGCAGAACTCGCGGGCAGGAACGCAGAAGTCACGGGCGAGAGCGGGGGACTCGCGGGTGGGAGCGGGGGACTCGCGGGTGGCGGTCACAGGTACAGGCCCGTGCCGTGCTCCGTTCGCTCGCTGGCGACCGCGTGGATGTCGCGCTCGCGCAGCACCAGGTAGGACGTGCCCTGGACCTCGACCTCAAGCTGCTCCTCCGCGTTGAACAGCACTCGGTCGCCGACCTTGACGTTGCGCACGTTGTTTCCCACGCCGAGTACGTTGCCCCACGAAAGGCGCCGCGCCACCTGCGCGGTCGCCGGAATCACGATGCCGCCGCTGCTGCGCCGCTCGCCGTCGTCCTGCGGGAGGCGAACGAGCACCCGGTCGTGCAGCATCTGGATCTCGAGCTTCGCGTCCGTTTGCAGCGGACCGGCGTTGCCTGCGGTGTTGGGTTCTGACACGCGATTCATGCTACGTCGGCGAAGTGGAGCACATCGCGCGGTGGCCACCGCGGCTACGCGGGCGATCGCTCGGGCGAACCTGCCAGCATCAGCCGCAGGTTGTCGTCACCTTCCGGATCGAGCCGCACCGGCACTCCCCAGTCCTGCCTGGTGACCCGGCACACCGGGTGTTCGGCTGCCTCGTCACAGCTGGCCGCCTGCGCCACCACGTGGAGCACACCTTCCCCCCGCTTGCCGGCAAGCGTGATGGTGCGCCTGAGATCGGTGCCGCTGCCTGCGCCGTCGGCGATCAGGTCGGGAGGCGACGCGGTGACCTCGAGACGCGTGGCAGGTCCGAATCGCTCGTCCAGCTTCTCGCCCGGCGCGGGCACAAAGACGACGGAGAAGTCCAGTTCACCCGGTGCCAGCACGGTAGCGGGCCGCTGCACCTGGAGTTCCTCACCTTCCACCTGGTCCGACTCGGCCGCCTCTAGCAGGCGCAGCCGGTGTGCGGCCGACTCGACCACGAGCATGCCGACGTCGGTGCCTGCGAACCCTGACGGTTCGGCCAGGCCCGTCATGATCGTGGAGACCTCGCCGCTGGCGGGGTCGTACCGGCGCACGGCTCCGTTGTAGGTGTCGGCCACCGCCACCGCGCCGTCCGGCAACACCGCCACGCCGAGCGGATGCTGCAACAGCGCCTGCCCGGCGCGCCCGTCCCGGTGCCCGAAGGAGAACAGGTCGCTTCCCACGGCGGTGTGCAGGGTGAAGCCGGCGTCGCCGTCCCGCTGCAGCCACCGCAGCGCCGAGGTCTCCGCGTCGACCAGCCAGAGCCGGTCACCGCGCGCAGCCAGCCCGGACGGCTGCGCGAGCAGTGCCTCGGCGGCCGGGCCGTCCCGAAGCCCCTCCACCGTCGTTCCCGCCAGGCGGCGCACGGTGCGCTCGACGGGGTCGAACAGGCTCAGCGTGTGGTTGCCCGCCATGGCCACCACGACACCGCCTGCCGCTTCCCACCACCGGACGTCCCATGGGCTGGTGAGCGCGACGTCAAGCGCTGTCCCGGCGTCCGCACCGTCGCGCCACTGCTCACCTGTGCCCGCCACCGTGGTGACGGCGCCGGTGCGCAGGTCTACCCCGCGCAGCAGGTGATTGCCGGTATCAGCCACCACTAGGTGGTAGCCCACCCGCTCGGCGATCTCGGTCGGCAGCAACGTCAGCCCCGAAGGCTCGGCGAAGGCCGCAACGTCGAACGCGCCGTCGGCGTGACCACGCACTCCGCTGCCGAAGCGCCGCACCAGGGTCTCCGCGTCCGAGGCGAACTCAGCCACCGAATGCTGGGCGGTGTCGGCCACCAGCACCCGGCCCTCGGCGGTGACGACGGCCTTGGCAGGAAAGCGCAGCCCGCTGCCAGGCTGCTGAGCCTGCTCGGTCGCCTCCGCCTGCCCGGCCTGCCCGGCCTGCCCGGCCTGCTCGGTCTGCTCGGTGGCCCGTGGCCGCTGCTCGGTGGTCGAGGCGCCGTCGCCGGGGCCGTCGCCTGCCTGCGGTTGCCCGGACTCACCATTCCGGCGCAGCGTGCCCTTCGCCTCGTGGATGCCGAGCAGGTCGTTGATAACCCGGCGCAGCGCTTCGGCATGGCCCTCACCAGCGGCGACGTGCACGACGTAGCCCTCAGGGTCAACCACGACGAGCGTCGGCCACGCCTTGACCGCGTACTGCTGCCAGGTCGTCAGGTCCGGATCGTTGAGCACCGGATGCCGCACGCCGTAGCGCTCGACGGCCGCGCGGATCGCGTCCTGCTCACCCTCGTGGGAGAACTTCGGCGAGTGCACCCCGATGGTGACGAGCACATCGCGGAATTCGTCCTCGATCGGACGCAGCTCGTCGAGCACGTGCAGGCAGTTGATGCAGCCGGAGGTGAAGAAGTCGAGCAGCACGATCCGGCCGCGCAGCGACGACAGCTCGAGGCCCTTACCGTCCGTGTTCAGCCACCGGTCACCGGTCAGCTCCGGTGCACGTACGCGCGATTGTGTATTGAGTGCGCTCACGGTTCTAGTGAACGCGACTCCTGCCACGCTGCGTCCCAGCGGGGCCGTCATGCCACCCGGAAGGGCGACCCCGTGTCACTTGTCAGCGGCTGTCCTGGTCGGCCCGCCCGCGGGCTCGGTAAGGGTGACGGTGGGAGCCCTTGTTCCGGTCTGCCACAGCTTCAGCGTGGCCGGTGCCTGCTGCTTCTCCTCCGCGCAAGCGCTGGCCGACCCGGCAAGGAGCAGCGCGGCGACGATCGAGGCGGCGAGTCTCATAAGGTGCCCGTGCTCTGGTTAGGGAATTGTCACGACACCTCCCCATCGCCACCCGGCGTCGTCACGTTACGACTCGACGCGTTCCTTGAGCCCACGCAGCGTCGCGGCGATGTTGCGTTCGTTGACCGAAGCCCGGTCCCGCACGCCACTGATCGGGCCGGTGAGCGTGCGTACCCAGCCCGCCCTGCGGTCCCAGGTGCTCTCGGTGACCCGGCAACCGTTCTCGGTGGGCTCGATGTCGTACTGCCACCGGGAAACGGCGAGCGGACCCGCCGAGACGTCGAAGGCGAACCGCTTGCCCTCCTCGGCGTCGGTGATGGTGGCGACAGTGCTCCACCTGCGCGGTCCGTTGCGGTTGTAGCCACGGAACCGAGCACCCCGTCGCGCACTCCGCACCTGGCCGAGCCACTTGTAGCCGGAGTACTCGCCCGCGAGTTCGGCGAGGACACCCGGGTCGCTGAGTAGTTCGTAAACCTTCTCGGCCGGTGCTTGGATCTCGATCTGGCCGGTGGCGTCGGGGGCGGTGCTTTCGACTGGCATGGCGGCGATCCTAGCCACCGCTAATCGCCGTTAACTACCGTTGCGTCGCAAGGTTCTCGTCATACCCGCTGCGACGGTGGTCGCCAGTACCCAACCCATGGCGGTGAACCCGGTCGACACCCATTTGTCCACACCGCCCATGTACCAGCGGCCCTTGTTACCGAAGTCCGCGATCGGCACGAGCAGGTCCACCGTGTACAGCACGGGGTTCCACTCCAGCCCGGTGTCATCGGTGTTCACGGCACAGCGGTCACCCGCCACCGCGAACCGTTCGGTGTCGAGCGTGCAGTCGTCCTCGCCCAGCCCGAACCACAGGCTTCCCGCCACCAGCAGCAGGAACAGCCACGCCAGCGCCCGCACCGGGCGGTAGCCGTAGCCGACCATCCAGCGTTGCAGCCAACTCCACAGCCGCACCCCGCCGCCGAGGAAGCGGTAGCCACGCGCAAGTGACTCGTAGCGAAACTGCTGCTTCTTCAGCAGCACGGTGTCGGCGTGCTCCTCGTTTCCGCAAGCACGCAGCATCGTGGCGAACTGGTCGTATGGTCCTGGCCGGTAACCGCGGATGGCGTCGCGCAACAGTCTCAACCGCTCGTCAACAGCGCGGTCGTCGTGCAGCCCGATGGGGCTACCGAGCGCGTCGTAGCGGAAGTCCTCCAGTTCGACGCCGCCGGTGGCGTGCCACAACTCGACGGTGTCGTTCAACGTCGCACACCGCGCGCCCCGCAGTTGCACGCTGCCCTGCGGCGGGATGGCGGGCCGTAGCGCGAACTCGTCGACGACGCAGTCGCCCGCGTCCAGCGCGACCTGATGCTGCGGCAGGCTGTGCAGTTGCGCACCGGTCAGGTCGATGCGCCTGCTCACCGAGGCGCCGTCCAGCGTCACGCCGCCTGTCACCACGAACGGCCGGTCGCGGTTGGCGGTCAGCTGCACGCTTCTGGCCACCTGCACCGAGCGCAGGTCCACCGACCAGCTACCGGGCTCGGCGATCTCCGGTTGCGACGCGGCCGAGCCACGTAGGTTGATGCTCCCGCCGACGGTCATGCCCTGCAGTCGCACCGTCCCGGCGATCTCGCAGTCGGTGAGCATCAGATTGCCCGAAACGCTGCTGCGGCGTGCGGAGATCGCGTCTCGCTGCGGGTGCGCGAACTTGCCTCCCCTGATGAACAGGTTGCCGCGAACGGTTACGTCGGCGAGGCGGAACTGGCCCTCGGTACGCAGCCCGCTGCCGTCGATGTCGCCGTTGACCTCACTGCCGTCGAGATGGATCGCGCGATCGTGATAGGGCGGTGTCTTGCCGCGGAGCACCCGAACGCCCGCACCCGCCAGCCGCAACGAGCCGCCGAGGTGGGCGTTGACCATCCGCAACGTGCCGGTCACCTCGAGCTGGTCGCTCAGCTCGACGTTGCCCTCCACCTGCATCCGGTCGGCGATGAGAGCCGGGCGCGGATCGACATACCAGTCGCCGGTCTTCCACGCGTCCACCACGATGTCGCCGGTCTGGTCGACTTCCAGCTTGGCGCCACGGAACACGATGTCGCCCGCGACCTTGAGGCTCGGCATGAACAGCATTCCCTTGGCGCTGAACCGCCTGCGGCCGGAACGTGGGCCGTAGTTGTCCACCTCGCACAGCAGGCTGCCGCCGACCTGCAGCCCGTTGCCGTTGAGCGCGAAGCCGTCCTTGTTGCGCAGCGTCGCGCCGGAGAAGTTGACGTTGCCGCCCGACCGCAACCCGGGGATGCGCACCTCACCGATGGCCTCCAGCCGGTAGGCCAGCAGCGCCCCGGTGATCACCAGGCGGTCGGCCTGCACCGCCTTCCCTCTCGGATGCACGATCCGGCTCCTGGTGAGGACAACCGACCCCTCGACGACGGCGTCGGTGAGGTTCACCGCCGCGTCCGGAAGCCCGCGCTCGACATCCTCCGCCCTACGCACGGTGGTCTCGCTGTCCGGGCGTCCCGAGTCCACCTCGACGACGCTGCGGATCAACCGGACGTCGTTGCGGCTGCGAAAGTTGCGGGCCTTGAGGCCGGGAAGCCAGCACTTGCGGAAGACGAGGCCGAGCAGGTTGGCCTCTCGCACATCCGGCGGCTGCTCGAACCGGCACCGTTCGAACCGGAACAGGTAGCCCAGCTCGGCGGCACGCAGATCGAGCTTGCCGGTGATGTAGGCGTCCTCCACCTGCACGATCGGCGCGTTGGTCGCCTGCTTGCGCCAGCGCAACAGGCCACCGCTGCCGGGTTCGAGGAACGGGCGCAGCAGATCGGCGGCCTTGACCTCGTAGCCGCGGTCGGGATCGGGCGCGAACGGATCGAACGGAGGGCGCTGCTGCCCGTCGTCAACCTCCGATGGCGGCTCGTCGCCGCTGCCCCAGTCGCGAACAGGTCGGCGAAACGTAGGCACCGCTTCTCCTCCCCAGTGGCGTCGGTGCTGGTCGCCGGCTCGCACCGGCATCCGCGAGGTCGATCGGCGTCAGGACTTGCTGAGCTGGACCGGCCAAGCGTTTGCTGGAGTAAGACGGTCCGCGGCCGCCTGCGGTTCCGTCCACTACTCGTTCACGTGGACCGGATTGAGCACCCTGGCGAGGAAGGACCTGGTGCGTTCCTGCCTCGGCTCACCGATCACCTGCGCGGGAGGCCCCTGCTCCACGACGATGCCGTCGTCCATGAACAGCACCTTGTCGGCCACCTCGCGGGCGAACTGCATCTCGTGGGTCACCACGAGCATGGTCATACCTTCCTCGGCCAACTGGCGCATCACGGCGAGCACGTCGCCGACCAGTTCGGGGTCGAGTGCGGAGGTCGGTTCGTCGAACAGCATCACGGCCGGATCCATGGAAAGCGCCCGCGCGATCGCCACCCGTTGCTGCTGCCCGCCGGAGAGCTGCGCGGGCATCGAGCGCTCCTTCTCCGCCAGCCCGACCTTGGCCAGGTTCTCCCGCGCGATGCGGTCGGCTTCGGCCCTGTCCCGCTTCAGCACCTTGCGCTGGGCCACCGTCAGGTTCTCCAACACCGAAAGGTGCCCGAAGAGGTTGAAACCCTGGAAGACCATGCCGATGCCCCGCCGGGCCCTGTCGATGTCGATGTCGGGATCGGTCAGCTCGTAACCATTCACGACAACCGTGCCGGAGTTGGGTTCCTCCAGCAGATTCACGCACCGCAGCAGGGTCGACTTTCCCGACCCCGACGGCCCGATGACGCACACGACCTCACCTTTGCGCACGCTCATGTCGATGCCCTTGAGCACCCGCAGCGCACCGAAGGACTTGTGCAGGTCGCGGACCTCGACGATCACGTCGCTCATCACGCCGTCACCTTCAACCCTTGTTCCTCCTTGCGGCCGCTGCCACGTTCCAGGTAGCGCGACAGGTAGCCGAGCGGGACCGTGATGATCAGGTAGCACAACCCGGCGAGCAGGATCGGGGTCAGCGATCCGGTGGCGTTGAGCCCTTCCCTGCCGAACTTCGCCAGCTCGTACTCGTCGCGAGCGAGGCCGAGCAGGTAGATCAGCGACGAGTCCTTGGTGAGCAGGATGAGCTCGTTGGTCAGTGGCGGAAGGATGATCCGGAACGCCTGTGGGATCACCACTGTCATGGTGGTGCGTGCCTGCGACATGCCGAGCGAGCGTGCCGCCTCCACCTGCCCTGACGGGACGGCCTGGATCCCCGCGCGCAGCGTCTCGGCGATGTAGGCGGAGCCCACGAGGCCGAGCGCGATCGCCGCGGTGGAGTAGATGTCGAAGCGGATGCCGAAGGCGAGCGGAACTCCGTAACCGAGCGCGATGAACACCAGCAGCGCCGGGATACCCCTGAAGAACTCGATGTAGCCGGTGGCCAGCCACCGGTACGGTCCCACCGACGACAGCTTCATCAGCGCCAGTACGAGCCCGATGCCCAGCCCCAGCGCGAAGCCGAGTGCGGTGTAGATGATGGTGTTGACCAGTGCGTTGGTGAAGATCTCCGGAAGCTGGGTGGCAGCCGCCTCGAGATTGAAGAACGCGTGGGTGATGGTGCCCCAGTCGGCCAGCACCGCCAGCAGCACCACCGCCACGACGAGGACGCCGTACTGGACGGCGCGGAAGGTCTGGGCGCGCTTGCGCCGCGACATCGCCATGAGTCGGTCTCTCCTACGGAAATGGCTGGGAGACGGCTCGCCGGGTGTTCGGCCCCGCCACGCGGGCCCGGCCGAACACCGGCGACCGCCTTCGCGCTACTTGCTCTGCGGCTTGGTGCCGAACCACTTCTCGTAGATCGCGTCGTAGCGGCCGTCCTGCTTCGCGGCCGCCAGCACGTCGTTGACCTTGGCCAGCAGCGCGCGATTGCCCTTGCGCACCGCGATGCCGTATTCCTCGCCGGTTTCGAACTCCGTGGTCACCTCGGTGTCGGGGTTGTCCTTGACGAAGTAGTAGAGCACCGAGTTGTCGTTGATTCCCGCGTCGATCTGGCCGGTCTTCACCGCGGTCTGCAGCAACGCGAGGTCCTCGTACTGGCGGATGTCGTAGCCGAACTTGTCCTTGTTGTCCTCGGCGTACTTCTCACCGGTGGTGCCGAGTTGGACGCCGAGCACTTTGCCCTTCAGCTGTTCGAGCCCGGTGATGCCGGAGCCCTTCTTGACCAGCAGCGCCTGGTTGGCGTCGAAGTAGCCGTCGGAGAAGTCCATCACCTTCTGCCGCGTTTCCGTGATCGTCATCGCGGCAGCGGCGACGTCGCACTGGCCGGTGTCGAACGAAGCCCCCGACTCGATTCCCTCGAAGGAGGTGTCGAAGATTTCCTGTTCGACACCGAGGTCCTTCGCCACCAGGTCGACGAGGTCGACGTCGAAGCCGACGGTCTTGCCGTTCTCGGTGAACTGGAACGGCGGGTAGGGCAAGTGGGTGCAGGTGGTCAGCTTGCCCTCATTGATCAACGAGATCTCGCCCCCTGCCTCGGTGTCCTGGCCGGGGTTCACCTCCTCCGCACAACCAGCCGCGGTGACGGCGAGTGCGAAGGCGGGGAGCAGGACGAGCGCCCTCAGGCTGAGTCGACGCGCCACGATGTCACTCCTAGTAGTTCATACTGGCAAGTTCACGTATCGTGCCACTCGTCAGCGGGAAAGTGCAGCCTCCGTTTCGTTACAGCCCGGTTGCGACGTCCGTGGCCCGCGGGCACTGAACGCAGAACTCGCAGGCGGGAACGCAGAACTCGCGGGCAGCAGCGGGGGACTCGCGGGCAGCAGCGGGGGACTCGCGGGTGGGGTCAGCCCTTGGCGTGGGCGTCGAGCAGCATCGCGACCGCTTCGGTGACCCGCCGCGCCTGGTCGAGGTGCAACCACTCGTCGGGTACGTGGGCGTTCGAGTCCGGCCCGAGCGCCCCGGTGACCACGAACTGGGCGTCGGGGTACTTCTCACCGAGCAGCGCCATGAACGGGATCGACCCGCCCAGCCCGATGCCACGCCACGGCTTGCCGAACACCTCGTCACTACAGCGCTGCAGTGCCGCCTCCAGCCACGGCGCGGGCTCCGGCGCGTTCCAGCCGTCCGCGCACTCCACGCCGCCCAGCTCGACGGTGGCGCCGTAGGGCACGTCGGTGGTCAGCGCCTTTTCGATCGCCGACAGCGCGGCAGCCGAGTCCGCCGTCGGCGGCAGCCGGAAGCTGAGGGCGAGCGTGGTGGCGCGGCGCAACACGTTGCCTGCTTCGGCGGGTTCGGGCAGGCCGGAGGCACCGATCACCGACAGCGTCGGCCGCCAGCTGTTGTTCAGCACGAGTTCGACCTCGTCGTCGGTCACCGGCCGGGTCTCGTTGTGCAGCGGGAACGCGCCCGCCGTCGCGCCGGGCGCCGTCTCGACGGTGGCCTTGGCCTGCGCGACACGGTTGGCAGGGATCTCGACGTGACACTCGGCGAGCTTGAGCTCACCGGTCTCGGCGTCCTCGATGCGGTCGAGCAGGGCACGCAGTACCCGGAAGGAACTCGGCACGACACCGCTGGCGAGGCCGGAGTGCTGCGCGGAGTCGAGCACCCGCACGGTGACGTGAACCTGCGCGAGACCGCGCAGGCTGGTGGTGAGCCACAGCCGCTCGTAGTCGTTGCCGCCGGAATCCAGGCACACCACGAGCGAGACCCGGCCGAGCCGGTCGGCCAACCGCTCCAGGTAAGCGGGCAGGTCAGGGCTTCCGGACTCCTCGCCGGTCTCCAGCAACACGACGGCCCGCGCGTGCTCGCCACCCGCGTCCCGCACCGCCTGCAACGCCACCGCGGCCGCGTAGCCGGAGTACCCGTCGTCGGCGGAGCCCCTGCCGTAGAGCCGACCGTCGCGTACGACCGGGGTCCACGGCGCCAGACCCTCCGACCACCCGCCGACAGGTGGTTGTTTGTCCAGATGCCCGTAGAGCAGCACCGTGCCCGCGTCCTCGCGACCCGGTGTCGCCGGCACGTCGAGCAGCAACACCGGGCTGCGGCCGGGCAGCCGCACCACCTCGACGGTGGCTCCGGGGAAGCCGCGATCCACCAGCCACGACCGGACGTGCGCTACCGCCGCGTCGAGCTGGCCCGACCGCTGCCAGTCGCGGTCGAAGGCGGGCGAGAGCGCCGGGATCTCCACAAGGCCGGACAGGCTGGGCAGGACTTCGCGTTCCCACAGGTCACTGACGGTGTCGGCTACGGTTCGCTGTTCCACAAGCCCCATCCTGCCATTGCGGCCAAGGTCACAGTTCCGCTCGCCTCTTGCCTAAGCGCTTAGTCAGCACATACGGTCGCTAGCTATTGTGATCCACACCACCCAAGGTAGCCAATGCTGTCTATCCACAACCTCGAAGTCGTCTACGACGACGTTGTACTGGTCCTCCGGGGCGTCAGCATGGAGGTGCCCCAAGGGGGCATCGTCGCGCTACTCGGCGCGAACGGTGCGGGAAAGACCACCCTGCTGCGGGCCGTGACCGGCCTGCTCGGTCCACACCGAGGCCGGATCACCAAAGGCGCCGTCAGCCTGGACGGAGCTGACATCACCGGTGCCGACCCTGCGGACGTGGTGCGCAAGGGCATCTCGCAGGTGATGGAGGGCAGGCGGATCTTCGCCGAGATCACCGTCGACGAGAACCTGCGCTCGGGGGCCTACACCCGGCGCTCACGCGGCGAGATCCGGGAGTCCTACACCCGCGTGCTCGACCTGTTCCCGGTACTGGCGCGCAGGCGCAAGTCCGTGGCGGGCTACCTGTCCGGCGGCGAGCAACAGATGCTCGCCATCGGCAGGGCGCTGATGGCGCGACCGAAACTGTTGTTGCTCGACGAACCCTCACTGGGACTCGCACCGAAACTGGTCGAGCAGGTCCGCGACATCGTGGTCCAGATCAATCAGCAGGGCACCAGCGTGTTGCTGGTGGAGCAGAACGCGGTGATGGCGCTGTCGATCGCGAGCAGCGGCTACGTGCTGGAAACCGGCAAGGTCGTCAAGGACGGCCCCGCCGATCAACTGCTTGCCGACGAAGACATCCGCGAGTTCTACCTCGGTGCGACCTCCGGCGAACGCCGCTCGTTCGCCGACGTCAAGACCTACCGGAGGAAGAAGCGATGGAGCGCGTGAGCGAGCTTGCGAGCCCACCGTCGAACGAGCCTGAACCGTTGCTGCGCGTGCGGGACCTGACCTTGCGCTTCGGCGGCGTCACCGCACTCAACGGCGTCGACTTCGAGGTGCGGCGGGGCGAACTGTTCGCGATCATCGGTCCCAACGGGGCGGGAAAGACCTCCATCTTCAACTGCCTCAACAGCGTGTACCGGCCGCAGCAGGGCACGATCACGCTCAACGGCAAGTCGCTGCTCGGCCGCCCACCCGCGGCGGTGGCCGCCCTCGGAGTGGCGCGCACGTTCCAAAACCTCGGGCTGTTCTCCCATCTCACTCTCGTCGAGAACCTGATGCTCGGCAGGCACCACCTCATGCGCACCGGGTTCTTCTCCGGGATGTTGTGGTGGGGCAGGGCGAAGCGGGAGGAGATCGCACACCGCGCGGCGGTGGAACGGATCGTCGAACTGCTCGAGTTGGAGCCGTACCGGCGGATGCCCGCCGGGCTGCTGCCCTACGGCGTGGCCAAGCGCGCCGAACTGGGCCGCGCACTGGCGATGGAGCCGACACTGCTGCTGCTGGACGAACCGGTGGCGGGCATGAACCTGGAGGAGACCGAGGACACCGCGCGCTACCTGCTCGAGGTCCGCAGGGAACTGGGCCTGGCGATGATCCTGGTGGAACACGACATGAGCCTTGTCATGGACCTCGCCGACCGGGTGATGGCGCTCGACTTCGGCGTCGTGATCGCGACCGGCGCACCGAGCGAGATCCAGGGCGATCCCAAGGTGATCGAGGCGTATCTGGGAGGTGCCGCGTGACTTCGAACCCACTCACCGCGCCCACCGAACACATCGCGGCCGAGGAGGAGGGACCGGCCACACTACCCGCGGCCCTGCTGCGCAACGTGCAGCGACGCGGCAAGGCCGTCGCCATGCGGGAGAAGCACCGGGGCTACTGGCGGGAATGGACCTGGGCGGAGTACGCACACCGGGTGGCGTGCGTGGCGGCCGGACTTCGCTCGCTCGGCGTCGAGCCGGGCGACCGGGTGGCCGTACACGCCGAGAACCGGCCGGAGTGGGTGATCGCCGACCTCGCCGCACAGGGCATCGGCGCGCAGTGCGTCGGGATCTACCCGACCTCACCCGCCGCCGAGGTCGAGTACCTGCTCAAACACTGCGGAGCTACGGTGCTCGTCGCCGAGGACGAGGAACAACTCGACAAGGCGCTCGCCGTTCGCGACTCGCTGCCTCGACTGCGGCACATAGTGGTGATCGACCCGCGGGGGGTCGGCCAGGTCGACGGCCTGCTCACCTTCGCGGAGCTGGAGGAAAGCGGCGAACGAGCAGGCGACGCGCAGGCAGGCTACGCGGAATCGGTGGCCTCACTCGACCCTGGCGACACCGCGATCATCGTCTACACCTCCGGCACGACCGGCCCGCCCAAGGGCGCCATGATTTCCCACACCAATCTGGTCGCCTCCGCGCGCACGTTCGTGCAGGCACTCGACGGCTCCGACGCCGACGAGGTGCTGAGCTACCTGCCGCTGTGCCACATCGCCGAACGTCTCACGTCCGTCATCGACTCCGTCTGGGCGGGTTCGGTGGTCAACTTCGGTGAGGGTGGCGCCTCCTTCACCCACGACCTGCGCGACGTGCAGCCGACCGTGTTCCTCGGCGTGCCGAGGGTCTGGGAGAAGATGCTCGCGGGCGTGGAGATCCGGATGGCCGACGCCTCGCGGCTCAAACGCTGGCTGTATCGCACCTGCCTGCGCCAGGGCAGGCGGCTTGCCCCCTACCGGATGCGTGGCCGGATGCCGCTGCGCGCGCGGCTCCTCCTCGCGCTGTGCGAAGTGCTGATGCTCCGCCCGCTTCGCGAGAAGCTCGGACTGGCCAGGGTGCGGGTCGCGCTCAGCGGCGCCGCGCCGATCGCCCCGCAGGTGCTGGAATACCTGTGGGCCATCGGAGTGCCGGTGCGCGAGGGCTACGGGCAGACCGAGAACACGGCGCTGTGCACGCTCACGCCAAGCAGCGACATCAGGCTGGGCTCGGTCGGCACCGCGCTCGACGGCGTGGAACTACGCATCGCCGACGACGGCGAGATCCTCACGCGATCGGCGGGCGTGTTCCTCGGTTACCTGGACGATCCCGAGGCCACGGCCGCGACGATCGACCCCGACGGCTGGCTGCACACCGGCGACGTCGGCGAGCTCGACGACGACGGCTTCCTGCGGATCACCGACCGCAAGAAGGACATCATCATCACCGCCGGTGGCAAGAACGTGTCGCCTTCGGAGATCGAGAACCGGATCAAGGTCTCACCGTACGTGCGGGAGGCCGTCGTGGTCGGCGACCGCCGCAAGTACCTGACCGCGCTGATCGGCATCGAACTCGACACCGTCGGCGACTGGGCGATGCGGCGGGGGATCGCCTACACCACCTACGCCGATCTCTCGGCCAAACCCGAGGTGCACGCGTTGATCGAGAGTGTCGTCGCCGAAGCCAACCGCGATCTCGCCGCGGTGGAGCAGCTCAAACAGTTCACCCTCATCGGCAAGGAACTCGACCACGAGGACGGTGAGTTGACCGCGACACAGAAGGTCAAGCGCAAGGCCATCGAACAGCGCTTCGCGGCTGAGATCGAGGCGATGTACCAATGACGGCCTTCCTGCAGAACTGCTTCGCCGGGCTGTCGCTCGGCTCCACCTACGCGCTGGTCGCGCTGGGCTTCGTGGTGATCTACAAGTCCACCGGCGTAATCAACTTCGCGCAGGGCGGACTGCTCGCGCTCGGCGCCTACCTGGGTTTCACGTTCTCCAGCAACCTCGCGGTGGCCTTCGGTGTCGCCGTGCTGCTGGCGCTGGTGTCCGCGGCGCTGGTGGGGGCGACGTTCGAGCGCATCGTGCTGCGACGGATGGTGGGGCAGCCGCCGTTCGCCGTCATCATGATCACGATCGGCTTGCTGTTCGTGCTCGAACCGCTGATCACGGCGATCTGGGGCTTCGACCAGAAGCAGGTCAACAACCCGTGGAACATCCGCACGATCGAGGTCGGCTCGCTGGTACTCGGCGTGCGCGACCTGTGGACGATCGGGCTCACCGCGCTCGCCGTCGCCGCGTTCTTCGTGTTCTTCCGCTTCTCCTCGCTCGGGCTGGCCATGCGGGTCACCGCGTTCGATCCCGAGGCAGCGCTGGCACAGGGGATCAGCGCGCGCAAGGTGTACGCGGTGTCGTGGGCCATCGCGGCGGCGCTCGCCGCGCTGGCGGGCATCCTGATGGCCGCCGGACCTGGCGGGCTCAGCCCGTCGATCGGCTTCATCGCACTGGCCGCGTTCCCCGCGATGATCCTCGGCGGCATGGACTCGCCAGGGGGAGCCGTGCTCGGCGGGCTCATCATCGGTCTGGCCGAGGCACTGACCCGCGGCTACCAGGACGAGTTGTTCTCCTGGGCGGGCGACAACGTCTCGGTGATCATCCCGTACCTGCTCATGATCCTGATCCTGTTGATCCGGCCGTACGGCCTGCTTGGCACCAAGGAAGTGAGGCGGGTCTGATGGGCGCACATCGAAATCTCACCCGAAGCTATGCCGACGACCTCCGGCTGTTCGGCACGCCCGCCGCCAAGGTGGGGCTCGGCCTGCTGGTGGCGGTGTTCCTGCTGCTGCCCACGGTGGTGCACGACGACTTCTGGCTGTCGGTGCTGATCTACGTGGGTATCACCGCCGTCGGCGCGATCGGGCTGAACCTGCTCACCGGCTACTGCGGGCAGATCTCGCTGGGGCACGCCTTCTTCATCGGGTCGGGCGCCTACGTCGCCGCACAGGTCGGTGGCAGGCTCGAACTGCCGCTGCCGGTGTGGCTGGCGGGCGCCGCGCTCGTGGGCGCGGTGCTCGGCGGCCTGGTCGGGCCGTTCACGCTGCGGTTGCGCGGCCACTACCTCGCGATCGTCACGCTCGGGCTGGTCTTCATCGGCGAGCACCTGTGGCGGAACCTGACGCCGATCACCGGAGGGAACTCCGGAACGGCGGTACAGGCCTCGCCTGCGATCGGACCGGTCGATTTCGACGGGCTGACGTTGCTCGGCGAGAGCTACTCCCGCAACCAGGGCTGGTTCTGGCTGGTGTGGGGTCTGGTCGCGATCGTGGCGCTGCTGGCGAAGAACCTCGTGCGGACCAGGCCGGGCAGGGCGTTGCAGGCCGTGCGTGACCGCGACCAGGCCGCCGAGGTGATCGGGGTGCGTGCGGGCCGGTACAAGATCGGGGCGTTCATGCTGTCCAGTGCCATCGCCTCGGCGGCGGGCGCGCTGTTCGGCTCCTACCAGCAGTTCGTCAGCCCCGACGAGTGGAACCTGCTGCTGTCCATCCAGTACATCGCGATCGTGATCGTCGGAGGGCTCGGCACGATCTTCGGCGCCGTACTCGGCGCGGTGTTCGTCGGCGCCCTTCCCGCGCTGATCGACCGCTACAGCGACGCGATCCCCGGCGTACGCACCAGCGTCGGCGGTGACGGATTCATCAGCGTCTTCGCGCTCAACCAGGCGCTGTTCGGGGTGCTCATAGTGCTGTTCCTGGTCCTGGAGCCACGTGGTCTCGCAGGAATCTGGCTACGGGTCAAGACCTACTTCAAGACCTGGCCCTTCTCCTACTGACGCAAGGAGGCGTCGTCATGAGAACGAACCGACGGCAACGACACGGAGTGCTCGCCGTACTCGCGACCACCGCACTGCTGGTGGCTGCATGCGGTGGAGCGGGAGACGAAGGCGGCTCACAGGGTGGGCAGGCGGGCCAGCCGGGCAACACGGCGGGCTTCGACGGCACCACCATCAAGCTGGGTGTGCTCAGCCCGCTGTCCGGCCCGACCGCGGTGATCGGCCAGCCGCTCACCAACGGGAACAAGGTGTGGTTCGACCACATCAACGCCCAGGGCGGCATCGCGGGCAAGTACAAGGTCGAACTGGTGCAGGAGGACACGCAGTACAAGCCGGACATCACCGTCCAGCGCTACAACAAGATCAAGAACGATGTGGTGGCGTTCACCCAGATCCTAGGCACCGCGCCGACCCTGGCCGTGAAGCCGCTGCTGGAAAGCGACAAGATGGTCGCCGCTCCCGCCTCGCTCGACGCGTTCTGGGTCCGCGAACCCAACCTGCTTCCGGTGGGCGCGCCGTACCAGATCCAGGCCATCAACGCGATGGACCACTATCTGAGCGAGGGTGGCGGCTCGACCGACTCCAAGATCTGCACGATGGTGCAGGACGACGTCTACGGTGAGGCAGGCCAGGAAGGCGTCGAATTCGCGGCCAAGGAAAACGGCTTCACCGTGGCCAACACGCAGAAGTTCAAGGTGAACACCGAGAACTACGCGGGCCAGATCGGCGCGCTCGCGGGCGCGGGCTGCGAGATGGTGTTCCTCACCGCGACCCCTTCGGACGCGGGCAAGATCTGGGGCACCGCCGCGCAGGCGAAGTTCACGCCGCAGTGGTACGCGCAGTCGCCGAGCTGGGTCGGCGCGCTGGCGAAGTCGGCCGTGGCTCCCTACATGAAGCAGTACGTCAGGATCGTGGCCGAGGGAACCGAATGGGGCGACGAGTCGGTGCCCGGCATGAAGGACATGATGGACCGGGTGAAGAAGTACGCCCCGCAGCAGGAACCCGACTACTACTTCGCGTTCGGCTACAACCAGGGCCGCGCGATGACGGCGTTGCTGGAGAAGGCCGTCGAGCGCGGCGACCTGTCGCGCGAGGGCCTGCTGAAAGCCAGCGAGGAACTCGGCGTGGTGTCCTTCGACGGACTCACCGACGACTACACCTACGGCCCGGCGGACAAGCGCAACCCGCCGCGTTCCTCGACGGTGTTCACCGTGGCCCCGGACAAGCCGTTCGGGCTCACCGCGGCGAAGTACAACTTCACCTCCGACGCGGCGAAGAAGTTCGAGTTCACCAAGGCCGACGGCTGAGCTGAGGCCTCATCCGCACGCCACGGCGGCCCTCGTCAGGCCGCCGTGGCGTGCGCGTGCAGGATGTGGGCGAGGGCCTCGCTGACCCGCTCGGTCTGCGGCAGATGGAGCCACTCGTCGGGCACGTGCGCGTTGTTGCCGGGTCCCCTCGGTCCGGTTACGACGAACTGCGCCCTCGGGTAGGCATGCCCGAACTGGCCGAGGAACGGGATCGTGCCGCCGAGACCGAGCGCGCGCCACGGCTTGCCGAACACCTCGGCACTCACCGTGTCCAGCGCCGAGGTCAGCCAACCCGCCATCGGCGGGGCGTTCCAGCCACTGGCGGCCTCTGCCCTGTCGATACGCACCCGCGCGCCGTAGGGAACGTCGCTGGTGAGCACGCGGGTGATGGCGCGCAGCGCCGCCGCCGCGTCGACCGTGGGCGGCAGCCGGAAGCTGAGTTTGAGACTGGTGTAGGGACGAAGCACGTTGCCAGCGTCCTGCAGCGGCGGAAGCCCTTCGGCACCGGTGACCGACAGGGTGGTGCGCCAGGTGTTGTTCAGCGCCAACTCCACCGGGTCGTCGGTGACGGTGCGCACGCCTTCGGCGAGCGGGAGGGTGGGGGTGAGGAAACCTTCGGCGGCGGCGGTGCGCACCTCGGCCAGCCGATCGGCCGGTGGCTCGGCCCCGCATTCGGGTAGCAGGGTGCGGCCGGTGGCGGAGTCCTCGATGCGGTCGAGCAACTGCCTGACCACCCGGAACGAACTGGCGACGATGCCGCTGCCGTGGCCGGAGTGCACCCCCGCGTCCAGCACACGCACCGTGAGATCGGCGAAGGCGATCCCACGCAGGGACGTAGCAAGCCACAGCCGCTCGTAGTCCGCTCCCGCGGTGTCCAGACACACCACGAGCCCCACCGTGCCAAGGCGCGGCGCGAGGTGGTCCAGGTAGGCGGGCAGGTCGGCGCTTCCCGACTCCTCACCGGTTTCCAGCAACACCACCGTGCGCGCGTGACTGCCGCCCGCGGCCTGCGACGCCTCGAGTGCCACCGCCGCGGCGAAGGCGGCGTAGCCGTCGTCACCGGCTCCCCTGCCGTAGAGCCGGTCGTCCTTGAGCACCGGCGTCCACGGGTCGAGACCCGGTGACCATTCACCGGCCGCCGGTTGCTTGTCGAGGTGGCCGTAGACCACCACAGTCTCCTCGGTGGCGGCGGATCTGGCGGGCACGTCGAGCAGCAGCACGGGCGTGCGGCCGGGCAGCTCGACGATCTCGGTTCGCGCGCCTTCGATCGGGCGCTCGGCCAGCCAGCTGCGCACCTGTTCCACGGCGGCGTGCAACTGACCGCGCCGGGCCCAGTCGGAGTCGAACGCAGGGGACAGCGCGGGGATTCGCACGAATTCCGACAGCCCTGCAAGCGCCTCCCGCGCCCACAAGGCTCCTACCGTCTCGCGCACCACTCGCAGATCCATGCCCTTGATCGTGACACGACATTGACGTGTCGCATGTCACACTTGGGAGGTAGCAGGTCGGGACGCGGCGATCCGCAACACCGTTGCCTGCCGGGTGAAACCGTCGCGTGCACTGGTCAACTCGGCGCTCGCAGGTACGACTTTCGGCGGGCACACGTTCGGCCGTCCTAACGTTTTCGCTGCTCAGCGACACAATGCGGGCAACGAATCGGACTCGAGGACTCACCCGCATGCGGGTGTTCATGCCAGGATTACCGCGTGAACCGTCACCGCCGACGGGCACCCGGGCGCTCGGACCGAGGCACGCCAGGTGACCGTCGGTGCGCCGCGGAGGTCGCCACAAGCGGCCTCGTGGCACGACATCAAGGAGAAGCGCATGTCGTCCCCCGAACAGTGGACGCGCCCTGAACCTGGCGCCGGACCGGCCGCGACAGCGGCGCAACCGTCCCCAGAACAGGTGATAGCGGGCTTGCGAGCAACAGCGGAGGGCGGGGCAGAACTCACCCAACTGCTCACGCCCGAAGGCGAGCGACAGCCGTCGCGATTCGATCCCTACCTTGCCGACATCGACGACGCCGCACTGCGCGGGCTGTACCGGGACATGGTCCTGGTGCGCCGCGCCGACCGGGAATGCAACGCGATGCAGCGGCAGGGCCAACTGGGGATCTGGGTGCCGCTGCTCGGCCAGGAGGCCGCACAGGTCGGTTCGGGCAGAGCACTGAAACCGCAGGACATGGCTTTCCCCAGCTACCGCGAGCACGGCGTCGCCTACACGCGCGGCGTCGACTTCCGCGAACTGCTCGGGATCTTCCGCTGCACCGATCACAGCGCATGGGACTTCCGCGAGCACGGTTTCCACCCCTACACGATCGTCATCGGCAACCAGGTGCTCAACGCCACCGGCTACGCCATGGGGCAGAAGTTCGAGGGCAAGGTCGGCAACACCGACCCCGACGGCAAGCCGTCCGGCACCGACGAGGCCACCATCGTCTACTTCGGGGACGGCGCCACCAGCCAGGGCGATGTGCACGAGGGGTTCGTGTGGGCCGCCGTCTACGACGCGCCGGTGGTGTTCTTCTGCCAGAACAACCAGTGGGCCATCTCCGAACCCACCGAACGGCAGTCACGGCTACCGCTCTACCAGCGGGCTCGCGGCTACGGCTTCCCTGGCATCCGCGTCGACGGCAACGACGTGCTCGCCTGCCTCGCCGTCACCAGGTGGGCGCTCGACGAGTGCAGGCACGGCAACGGCCCCGTGCTGATCGAGGCGTTCACCTACCGCATGGACGCGCACACGACCACGGACGACCCGACGCGGTACCGGCTGTCCGACGAGATCGAGGTCTGGAAGCACAAGGACCCCATCGAGCGCGTCCGCGTGCACCTGGCCCGCACCGGCGGCGCCGACCAGGAATTCTTCGACCAGGTGCAGGCCGACGCCGACGCCTTCGCGGCCGAACTGCGCGACTACTGCTTCAACATGCCGGACCCACCACCCGAGCGGATCTTCTCGGAGGTGTACGCCGAACCGTCCGCCGCGCTCGACGCCCAGCGGGAGGAGTACCTGGCCTACCTCTCCGGGTTCGCCGACGGAGGTGAGCAGTGATGGCCGCACCCGTCAAGACCAGCGTGGACGACCCGACCTCGACCGTCCGTAGCCTGACCATCGGCAAGGCTCTCAACCTGGGCCTGCGTGCCGCGATGGAGGCCGACGACAAGGTCATCGTCATGGGAGAGGACGTCGGCAAGCTCGGCGGTGTTTTCCGCATCACCGACGGACTGCAGAAGGACTTCGGTGAACAGCGGGTGTTGGACACACCGCTCGCCGAGTCCGGGATCATCGGCACCGCGGTGGGCCTCGCCGTCCGCGGCTTCCGCCCGGTGTGCGAGATCCAGTTCGAGGGGTTCATCTTCCCCGGCTTCGACCAGATCTCCAGCCAGTTGGCGAAGCTGCACTACCGCACGCAGGGCGAGATCAAGGTGCCCGTGGTGATCCGGGTGCCGTTCGGCGGCGGTATCGGCGCGGTCGAGCACCACTCGGAGTCGCCGGAGTCGCTGTTCGCGCACATCGCGGGGCTTCGCGTGGTCTCGTGTTCCAACGCCGTTGACGCGTACTGGATGATCCAGCAGGCCATCCGGTGCGACGACCCGGTGCTGCTGTTCGAGCCGAAACGGCTCTACCACTCGGCGGCGGCCAAGGCCGACGTCGACACGGCGGCCACGCCCGATCCGCTGTTCGCCTCGCGCACCGTTCGCGAGGGCTCGGCCGCCACTTTGGTGGCCTACGGGCCGTCGGTGAAGGTGTGTCTCGATGCCGCGGCGGCGGCACAGGAGGAGGGCACCTCACTGGAGGTCATCGATCTGCGCACGCTCTCGCCGCTGGACCTGGAGCCGGTGTTCGAGTCCGTGCGCCGGACCGGACGCCTGATCACCGTCTCGGAGGCGCAGCCGGAGTCGTCCATCACCTCCGAGATCGCGGCACGGGTGCAGCAGGAGTGCTTCTACTCGCTGGAGGCGCCGGTGTTGCGGGTCACGGGCTTCGACACGCCGTACCCACCGGCGAAACTGGAGGAGCACTTCCTGCCCGACCTCGACCGGGTGTTGCACGCCGTCGACCGATCGCTGGCCTGGTAAGGGGGTAGGAACGTGCCGGAGTACAAGCAGTTCCCGCTCGCCGACACCGCCGAAGGGCTGACCGAGGCCGAGATCCTGAACTGGCGCGTGAAGCCTGGCGACGAGGTGCGGGTGAACCAGATCGTCGTGGAGATCGAGACGGCCAAGGCGGCGGTCGAGTTGCCCATTCCCTGGTCGGGCGTGGTCACCGAGTTGCTCGCCGAACCGGGACAGACCGTCGAGGTCGGCACGCCGATCATGACCGTCGATGTCGACCCCGGTGGCGACTCGGCTGGTCCCGGACCGGCGAACAACGGCTCGGTGAAGGTCGAACCCGCCGCGCCTGCCACACCCGCCGCGGCCGCGGAAGAGGAGATGAAGCCGCTGGTCGGCTACGGCTCCAAGGCGGTTTCGGCGAAGCGCCGCCCCCGCAAGGCGGTCGCCTCGCAAGGTGCGGACACCGTTGCCGCGCAGGTGGCTGACCCGGCCGTCGCGGCGACGAACACCCATGTGCCACTGGCCAAGCCGCCGGTGCGCAAGCTCGCCAAGGAGTTGGGCGTCGACCTGCGTACCGTCCCCGGCTCCGCCGATGGCGGTGTGATCACCAGGGAGGACGTGCGTAGGGCCGCGCAACCGCGGCCCGCTCCCGCCGCCGCGCCGTCGGGGGCACGGGAACGCCGGGTGCCGGTCAGGGGCGTCCGCAAGGCCACCGCGCAGGCGATGGTGGACAGCGCCTTCTCTGCGCCGCACGTGACGGAGTTCCTCACCGTCGACGTCACCCCGATGATGACGCTGCGGGAGAAGCTGAAGACCACACCCGAGTTCTCCGCCGTCAAGCTCACCCCGCTCGCTTTCGCGGCGAAGGCGGTGTGCCTGGCGGTGCGGCGGACCCCGGACGTCAACGCCGTGTGGGACGAGCAGGCCGCCGAGATCGTCTACAAGGACTACGTCCACCTCGGCATCGCGGCGGCGACTCCACGGGGCCTCGTGGTGCCCAAGGTGCGCGACGCCGACGCGATGTCACTGGCCGAGCTCGCGGCCGCCATCGAGGCGCTGACCAGTACCGCGAAGGAGGGCAAGACACCACCGGAGGACATGCTCGGGGGCACGTTCACGATCACCAACGTGGGTGTGTTCGGCGTCGACACCGGTACGCCGATCATCAACCCCGGTGAGTCGGCGATCCTCGCGCTGGGTGCGATCAGGGACATGCCGTGGGTGGTCGACGGCGAACTGGCCGTGCGCAAGGTGCTGCAGCTGTCGCTGAGCTTCGACCACAGGGTGGTGGACGGCCAGCAGGGTTCACAGTTCCTCGCCGACGTCGGGGCGCTGCTGTCCGACCCGGCCACGGCTATCACCTACTGACACCTCGCCGCGACCCGCCGTCACGATTTCCAGGTGCGGCGGGTCGCGGTGGTCGCCCTCGCGGGAGCAAATCCGGGCACGCGCGCGTTGGAAAGGGTATGGCTGTCGTGTTCCTGCTCTACGTGGTTGCCGAGGTGGCCGCCGTCTGGGCGGTCGCGTCCGCCATCGGCCTGCTGCCAACGCTGGGTCTGCTGCTGGCGGGCGCCATCGTCGGGTCATGGCTCGCGCGTCGTGAGGGGGGCAAGGCGGCGCAGGCATTCATGGCCACCGCGAGAGCGGGTCGCTCGCCACACGCCGAGGTCACCGACGGCATGCTGGTGGGGCTCGGCGGCCTGCTGATCCTGCTGCCAGGCTTCGTCACCGACATCGCCGGGCTGCTGTTGCTGCTTCCGCCCACCCGTGGGCTCGCGCGGCGCGCGTGGCTGCGGCGGATCGAGCGGAAGGCACCGGCGGCAAACCGGCGGCACAGCGGGGTGATCGTCGTGGACAGCGAGGTGGTGCGGGACCGGGGCGACACGCCAGGGCAGCCGAGGCGACCGGTGATCGACTCGGAGTGAACCCGCTCGCGGCCGGTCAGGTCGGGTTGGGCAGGTCGAAGTAGCCGCTGAGCCGTACCGCGGGTGTGTAGTCGCCCCTCACCTTGATCTTGCCGGTCATGAACATGGTGGGCACGCCCACGTTGCCGGTCGCCATGCGAAGGAAGTCATCGGTTTCCACCGTGATCGTGGTGTCCACGTGCTCGTAGGGCGAGGTGTCCCAGTCGAAACGGCAGTCGCGGATGCTGCTGTAGAAGCACTCGTGGTCGCCGCCGCCGTCGGGGAAACGCCACGCCACCACAAGGTCGACGTACTTCACCTTCTCCGGCACCAGCCGTTGCGACATTCGGCGGAACACCTCGCGCAACAACACCGGCCGCAGTCGTGGGTGTTCGCAGGCCGCGCGCAACTGCTGCTTCGACGTCCTGCCGACCACCCTGGCGAGCACGTCGGTGGACAGCGCACTCAGCGAGGCGCCCGCACCGGTGTCCTCCAGCATGTGCAGGGTGTCGAGCAGCCGCACGAACTGTTCGGGTGTAAGGGCGCCGACGTCGAGGCCGTCGGCGAACTCGTCCAGGGCAGCACCGGAGTCGGACACCGGCGTAAGGTTACTCAGCAGTAGACAGCGCGGCAATCCCGAGGCGACACAACCCTGACGGGTAGCGTTTGCGCTGTAGGAGGAGGTAGCAGGTGGCGCAGGACGTACAGCGGCCGACGGAGCGAGCCAAACGACTGCCGAGGGCGGTCCGCGAGAAGCAGATCCTTGATGCCGCGGTGCGGGTTTTCTCGCTCCACGGCTACCACTCGGCTTCGATGGACGAGATCTCCGATGTCGCGGGCGTGTCCAAGCCGATGATCTACAGCTACCTGGGCGCGAAGGAGGACCTGTTCCTGCACTGCATCCGCCGCGAGGCCAACCGGATGCTGGAAGCCGTGCAGGCGGGAATCCGGCCGGACGTCCCTCCCGACATGCAGCTGTGGCACGGGCTGCGCGCCTTCTACGGGTTCGTCGCCTCGCACCGCGAGTCGTGGGTGGTGCTGCACCGGCACGCGATCACCGTCGGCGGGCCGTTCGCCGACGAGATCACCGACCTGCGAGGCAAGGCGATCAAGCTGGTCGGCGGCCTGGTGGTCAGCGCGGGTGCCCGCAAGGGCCTCGCCGAGCAGGTGGAGTTCTCCGGGGAGGGCCTCGCCGCCGCGCTGGTCGGCGCCGCGGAGTCACTCGCGGACTGGTGGCTCGACCACACCGACGTCCCCGACGGCGTGCTCGCCTCGTGGCTGATGAACCTGGCCTGGCTCGGCTTCAACGACCTCGTCGAGGGACAACTGTGGCGGCCGAGGGAACACGAGGGCGAGCACGGCGCCGACCAGGTGTGACGGCGCGACCAGGCCGCTACGGCTGCGAGTCGACCTCCACCACGGTCCCCTCGAGGTGCGGTTTGGGCTTGCGCGCGTGCCACAGTTCGAAGGCCCAACCCTGCTCGGTGGACCACGAGGTGAACGCCACCTTGGCGGGCAGCAACACCGGCAACTTGAACCGCACGTCCACCGTGTAGGCCTGTGGCAGCCTGCCCTCGAAGGCCGCGAGGCAGCGAGCCTTGGTCCACATCCCGTGCGCGATGGCGGAGCGGAAGCCGAACATTCGCGCGGTCAGCGAGTACAGGTGAATGGGGTTGCGATCCCCGGACACCTCGGCGTAGCGCCGCCCGATGTCGGAAGGCACCTGCCAGACCGCGCTCGCGGACGGCTTGGCCAGACCTGCCGACCGCCGCCGCTCACCCTGCTCGTCACCCGAACCACCGCCACGCCGCAGGTAGGTGCTCACGTCGGTCCACACGGCCGAGCTCGCGTCACCCTCACCGGCCACGAGCTCGCTCACCATGTCGAACTGGGTGCCCTTCTCGTGCGGGCGCAGGTTCTCGGCCCGCACCCGCAGGGTGAACTCCTCACCGACGCGCACCGGGCGCCGCTGGGTGATCCGGTTCGCCACGTGCACCATCCCCAGCAGCGGGAACGGGAACTCGGGCTCGGTCATCAGCGCGACCTGCAGCGGGAAGGCGAGCACGTGCGGGTAGGTGGCGGGCAGCTCGTCGCCGAGCCGGAAACCGCACACCCGGTTGTACTCGGCCACGTGTGCGGCCTCGGCCACGACGCCGGGGCGCACGTACTCCGAATCCGGCAGTACCTCGGCGGCCCCGCCCTTGCGCAGCCCACCCAGTACGGCCCTCGGGTACAGCGTTGACAGGCTCGGCGCTTGCGACAGTTCCTTGACGGTCATCTCAGGCTCCCAGGAACGCCTGGCCGCACACGCGGACGACGTTGCCGTTGACGGCGGACGAGGCGGGGTTGGCGTACCAGGCGATGGTCTCGGCCACGTCGACGGGAAGCCCGCCCTGCGCGAGGCTGGACAGCCGCCTGCCGAACTCCCTGATCACCACCGGAACCGCGGCGGTCATCTTCGTCTCGATGAACCCCGGCGCCACGGCGTTGATCGTGCCCCCGTGCTCGGCAAGCCTCGGCGCGGCCTCGTTCACCATGCCGATGACACCGGCCTTGCTGGTGGCGTAGTTGGTCTGGCCGACATTGCCCGCGATGCCCGCGATGGAGGACACGCCGATGATCCGGCCGTTGTCCCGCAACACCCCTTCGGAAAGCAGCCGATCGTTGATCTCCAGCGCCGCGCCGAGGTTGACACTCAGCACCGAGTCCCACGCGCTGTCGCCGAGGTTGCCGAGCGTCTTGTCCCTTGTGATGCCCGCGTTGTGCACGACGACGTCCACGCCGCCGTGGCGCTCGGTGAGGTAGCCCGCGAGCCGCTCCGGCGCGTCGGCCGCGGTGATGTCGAGTTGCAGCGCCGAACCGCCGATCCGGTTGGCCACCTCGGACAGCTCGCCGCCCTGCGCCGGAATGTCCAGCGCGACGACGTGGGCACCGTCGCGGGCGAGCACCTCCGCGATGGCGGCGCCGATGCCCCTCGATGCACCGGTGACGACCGCGACCCTGTCACGCAGCGGCTGCTCCCAGTTCTGCGGCGGCCGCGCCATGGTGGTCCCCGCCGTGCCGACACGGATCACTTGCCCGTCGACGAAGGCCGACTTGGCCGACAGCAGGAACCGCATCGTCGACTCGGCGGCCTCCTCCGCGCCTTGCGCCACATACACCAGCTGTGCGGTGGCTCCACGCTTGAGTTCCTTGCCCACGGAGCGGGTGAAACCCTCCAGCGCGCGCTGGGCGATGCGCTCGCGGCCCTCGACACGTTCCGGGGGCGTGCCGACGACCACCACGCGGCCGCAGCCTGCGACCTTGCGGATGACGGGGTGGTAGAAGCGGTACAGCTCGCGCAGCTGCGCCGGTTCGGTGACGCCGGTCGCATCGAAGACGAGCGCACCGTAGCGGGTGTCGTCCTCGGGGGTGTGCAGGACCTCGATGCCTGCCGCGCCGAGCTGCGAGGTGAGCACCTTTTCCATCCGCCCACCCGGTGCGGCCCCCACAAGTGCGGGACCATCGAGAGCAGGCTGCCCGGGGCGGTAGCGTCGCAGCGTCGGCGGGTTCGGCAGGCCGAGCTTCGGCACGAGGAACTTGCCGAGCGGTGTCTTGGTGAACTGCTGATACTTGTCAGCCATCGGATGCCTCCCGTCGGCGGTGGTGCACTGGCCAGCATAACTTACTGGCCAGTAGGTTACACTTCCTACGGTGCGAGAACGCTGATCAGGAGGAACCATGACCTCAGCGCAGAAGCCAGGCGCCCGCAGGACCCGGTCGAACCGGGGCAAGTCGGCGAGTGTCCGCAGGGTCGCGATCATCGGCGGCAACCGGATTCCGTTCGCCCGATCGAACGGCCCTTACGCCGACGCCTCCAACCAGGACATGCTCACCGCTGCCATCGATGGTCTGATCAGCCGCTTCTCGCTGCAAGGCGAGCAACTCGGCGAGGTGGCCGCGGGTGCGGTGCTCAAGCACGCACGCGACTTCAACCTGGCAAGGGAGTGTGTGCTCGGCAGCAGGCTGGCGCCAACCACGCCGGCATCCGACGTGCAGATGGCGTGCGGTACCGGGCTGCAGGCCATCGTCAACGTGGCGAACAAGATCGCGATGGGCCAACTCGACTCGGCCATCGCAGGCGGTGTCGACACCACCAGCGACGCGCCACTCGCGGTCAACGACAGCCTCCGCAGGCTGCTGGTGCGGTTCAACGCCGCCAGGAGCGCGAAGGAGCGGATGCGGCTGCTCGGGCAGCTACGCCCCGGCCACATCGTGCCGGAGATCCCGCGCAACGCGGAGCCGAGGACCGGGCTCTCCATGGGCGAGCACGCCTCACTGACCGCGAAGGCGTGGGACATCGGCCGGGCAGAGCAGGACGAGTTCGCCGCGGCCAGCCATCGCAAGCTCGCCGCTGCCTACGACCGCGGCTTCTTCGACGACCTGCTCACGCCCTACCTGGGTCTCACCAGGGACCAGAACCTGCGAGGAGACTCGACGCCGGAGAAGCTGGCGAAGCTGAAGCCGGTGTTCGGCGGCGCCGAGGGCACGATGACGGCAGGCAACTCGACCCCGCTCTCCGACGGCGCCTCCACCGTGCTGCTGGCCACCGAGGAGTGGGCGAAGCAGCGCAAGCTGCCGGTGCTCGCCTACCTGACGCCGTTCTCGCAGACCGCCGCCGTCGACTACGTGCACGGTGACGAGGGCCTGCTGATGGCCCCCGCCTACGCGGTGCCGCGGATGCTGGCGAAGGCGGGCCTTTCGCTCGGCGACTTCGACTTCTACGAGATCCACGAGGCGTTCGCCTCGCAGGTGCTGGCGACACTGAAGGCGTGGGAGGACCCGACGTTCGCCAAGGAACGGCTCGGCCTCGACGAGCCGGTCGGCTCCGTCGACCGCGAGAAGCTCAACGTCAACGGCTCCTCGCTCGCGGCGGGCCACCCGTTCGCGGCAACCGGCGGGCGCATCGTGGCAACCCTGGCCAAGCTGCTCAACGAGAAGGGCTCCGGCCGTGGCCTGATCTCCATCTGCGCCGCGGGCGGGCAGGGCGTTACCGCGATCCTGGAGAAGTAGCGGCGACAGCCAAGGACGCGCGCATCCGGGGTCAGCACGGGCTCGCGTGTAGCGTGCTAGATTGCGGCCCATGTTGCGTTGGCACGGACACCGGGTGAGTGCTGCCCCTGCCGAGTCCTGCCTGCCTTCGCGGGTCGGGATTGCGAGGGGGTGACATGTTCCCGACCGATCTGACCGCCGTACTGACCGGAGCGTCCCGGCCGCAACTACGCCGGTGGAAAGCCACCGGCTTGCTGGTGCCCGAAGTCGCGGTGAAGCCACGCCTGCTGTATTCGTTCCGCGACGTGGTGGCACTGCGCACGGTTGTCCGGCTACGAAGCGAGACCTCACTGCAGAAGGTGCGTCGCGCCTTCTCGACGATGCCCGCTCTCGACTTCACCGAGCACCCGTCGAAGTACCGTTTCGGCACGGATGGCCGCACCATCGTCGTCGCGGACAACGATGGCAACACCATCGACCTGGTCAGAAGCCCTGGGCAGTACGAACTGCTCAGCCTCGCCGACATCTTCCAGCCGTTTCGGACCAACCGCGGGGACAGCGTGGTGGACTTCCTTCACCCACGCGAACGTCTGGAAGTACGCGCGGGCCGCATGGGTGGTTGGCCCACGATCGTCGAAACCCGCATCCCGTACGACACCATCGCGACCCTGCTGGCCGACGGAGAAGTACCCCTGGCTGATGTCAGCTACTACTACCCGGGTGTCGACGCGGAGGCAGCCAAGGACGCCCTCGATTTCCACACGACCGTCCAGGGCGTGGCGTGAAGTTCTTCGTCGATCACAACCTGAGCCCCCGGCTCCTCACCACGGTTTCCGCGCTCCATCGCGATCAAGAGTTCCGCTGCGCACGAGACGAGGGCTTCGCGTCCGAAGACGACATCCCCCTGTTCGACAAGCTCTCAGCACGACAGTTCGATGCGATCATCACCCGTGACGGCAACCAACTCGTCGACCCTGACGAGCGGTCCGCGCTTCTGGAAAGCGGCTTGCACTGGCTTGGGGTCAGCGCCCCGAAGTCCGGTGGGCTGTTGGGTCTGGCGCTTGACTCGGCAGCCATCACCGTGGGGCTCACCATCGTGCTGCCGGATCTCTCGGTGAAGCAGCGCGCAGTCCGTTTCCCAGCCGTGCCGCACCAATCTCAGCAGCGGGTCAGGCATATAGATCTGCTGCGTGACACCCGAGACCGCAGCCGAGGGACTGTCTCGCGCGCCGGCGACACGACGGACGGCTGACAGCGACCCACCCGAGCTCGCAAAACCGCACGACTTCTGTCGGTGGCCCGCCCTACCCTGGCGACATGGCCGAATCCGACAGACAGGCCGAGCCGACGATCGCGGTGCGTGCCCGCGGTCTCGTCAAGACCTACGGCACTACCCGCGCGCTGGACGGGGTTGACCTCGACATCGCCGCGGGCCAGGTACTCGGGCTCCTCGGACCCAACGGCGCGGGCAAGACCACCACCGTGCGAATTCTGACCACGTTGCTCAGGCCCGACTCCGGTCAGGCGTGGGTGGCGGGTCACGACGTACTCACCGAACCGGACGCGGTGCGGCGCTCCATCGGGCTTTCCGGGCAGTACGCCGCCGTCGATGAGAACCTCACCGGCTTCGAGAACCTCTACCTCGTCGGCAGGCTCTACGGCAGCGGCAAGGCGAAGGCCCGCAGGCGGGCGCGGGAGTTGCTGAGCCGGTTCCAGCTCGAGGAGGCGGCCGACCGCCCCGCCAAGGGCTACTCCGGCGGTATGCGGCGCAGGCTCGACCTTGCGGGCGCCCTCGTGGCCGAACCGAGGGTCGTGGTGCTCGACGAGCCCACCACCGGACTCGACCCCCGCGGCCGCCTCGAGATGTGGGAGGTCATCGAGCAGCTGAGGGCCACCGGGGCCACCGTGCTGCTCACCACGCAGTACCTGGAGGAGGCCGACAGGCTGGCCGACTCCATCGTGGTGATCGATCGGGGAAAGGTGATCGCCCGCGGTACCGCCGACCAGCTCAAGGAGCAGGTCGGCGGCGAGCGGGTGGAACTGGTGGTGGCTTCGGCCTCCGACCTCGACACCGCGGTGCGGACACTTCGCGAGGTCGGCTCGGGCGAACCCGTGGTGCACGAACCGGCCAGGAGGGTCCAGGTGCTCGTCGACACCGGCGCGAAGGCCCTCATGGAGGCGCTACGCAGGCTCGACGCCGAGAGCGTCCCGGTACACGACGTCGCACTGCACCGCCCCACTCTCGACGACGTGTTCCTGTCGCTGACCGGGCACGGCGCAGGCGAGAAGGAGGGGGATTCCGAGTGAACGGCGTCGCGAAGGTCTTCTCCGACAGCGGGGTCATCACCTGGCGCAACGTGATGAACGTTCGTCGCAATCCGGAGTGGCTACTGGGCGCCACGGCGTTTCCGCTGATGTTCGTGCTGATGTTCGCCTACGTGTTCGGCGGAGCCATCGGCGGGCCCGGCGGTGACAGCGCTGCCTACCGGGAGTTCCTGATCGCGGGCATCTTCGCGCAAACGGTGGCGTTCAACTCCTCCTACACGGTCATCGGCTTCGCCAACGACCTGCAGAAGGGCATCATCGACCGGTTCCGGTCGCTGCCGATGTCCCGGCTGGCCGTCATCGTCGGTCGCACCACGGCCGACCAGGTGCTCAGCGTCGTGGTGCTCCTCATCATGACGGTGGCCGGGTTGCTCATCGGCTGGCGGATCAACACCAACGTCGGCGACGCCGTGCTCGGCTACCTGTTGATCCTGCTCTTCGCACTGGCGATGTCCTGGGTGGGCGCCTACATCGGACTGATCTCCCGCAGCGTGGAGGTCGCCAACAGCGCGGGGTTGATCTGGATGTTCCCGCTGACGTTCATCTCGTCGGCGTTCGTCCCGCAGGAAAGCCTGCCGGGTGTGCTGGGCACCATCGCCGACTGGAACCCGTTCACGGCGGCTGTGAACGCGACGAGAGATCTCTTCGGCAACCCCAGCCCTCCCGGCTGGCCGGAACCGTCCGGTTGGCCCGCCGAGAACGCCGCCCTCTACGCGATAGTCAGTTGTGTGGTCATCATCGGCATCTTCGCGCCGCTGGCCGCATGGCGCTACGGAAAGGTGGCCAGCCGGTAGCCAGAAGCGCGGTCAGCGCAGCACACCGCGAACCGCGGCGGGAGCCTTGCGCTTGGCGTTGCGCTTGGCCACCTTGGCCGCAGCCTTCGCCGCCTTGGGACCCTTACCGGACTTCTTCCGCTTCGCCATGCCGGTAGCCTTGCCCGCCTTCTTGCCTGCCTTGCCCGCACGGCGCTGCACCGTGGTCGCGGTGTCCTGCATCTGCTGATTCATCTCGGCAGCGGCGTGCTTGGCGCGCCATCCCAGCGACGGCTTGCCGCCGGTGTCGGCCACGGCCAGCAGCAGGCCACCCGCAAGGCTCGCGTTCTTGATGAACTGAGTCAACTGCTGCTGCTTGGCCTGCTCGTCCTTCTCCTCCCAGAACGGGTGCGCGGCAACGGTGGTCGGCACCAGGCTGCCGAGCAGGACCATCGCCGAGAGCCGCGGGAAGATGCCGAGGGCGAGCAGCGACCCGCCGAGGATCTTCGCGGCCGCGTCGACCTGCACCAGCGTCACCGGGTCCGTCGGTACCGAGGAGGGCAGTTGCTCTGCCTTCTCGCGCACGGTCCGGTCGACCAGCGGCTTGGCCACTTCGGCGTGCTGTTCCTTCATGCGCAGGGCGTTGATGCCGCCCGAGATGAAGATCGAAGCGAGGAGTGGGCGCGCCACCCTGCGGAGAATCATGTGTCCTCCTTGCTGTGCGGATTGGCATTACGCACCGGAAGCTACCCACTCCCGCTCGTCTTCACTCGTCTACCAATTTCTAGTCTCAGAACTAGAAAGCACTAGCGACCGCTAGCGAAGGGCGGCCGCTTCGGATAAGCCTTGGGCAGCTTGAAACCGTGCTCCGCCGCCACCCGGCGAAGCCGGTCCGGATAGTCGGTGATGATGCCGTCCACACCGTCCTCGATCAGCTTGTGCATCGTCGCCTCGTCGTTGATCGTCCATGGGACCACCGCGATGCCTGCCTCGTGCGCCTCGTCCACCAGTCGCTTCGTGGTGAACGGCACGTAGTCCGGGTCGCCGACGGTTCCGCCCTGCGGGTTGCCGTGCACAGGGGAAAGCGCGCTTGCCCCGAACGAGCGCACCGCCCGCACCGGGCTACCGCCGAAGTCGTCGATGTCGAGCCCGCCGAGCCACGGTGACCTACCTGGCTGGCCCACCTGGAGGAATTCCGGCTGGGTCAGCGCGACCACGGGCAGCCAGGGCGCGCGCTCGCGGACAAGCATCAGCGCACCCCAGTCAAAGCTCTGGATGGTGACGTTGCGAGCGAAACCCGATCGTGCGACCTCCCGAATGACCCGGTCGACGAACTGCTCGCGAGGAGCGGTCTCCTCCGGTGCGGCCGCCTCGACCTTCGTTTCGATGTTGAACCTCAGCCGCCACGCCCGGTGCTGCCTGGCGAGCTCGAACAACTCCGCAAGCGTGGGCATCCTGGCGCCGGGCGAGAGTTGCTGGTCGGGGTAGTTGGGCAGCCGTCGCGAGCCGCAGTCGAGGGTGCGCACCTGGGCAAAGGTCAGGTCCTTGATGTACTTGCCCGCGTAGGGATACTGCGGGTCGTTCGGCCACGCCGGGGCGGTGTCCACGCACTTGGCCGGGTTGATCCTGCGGTCGTGTGTGATCACCTCGCGACCGTCACGGGTGATCTGGATGTCCAGTTCCAGGGTGGTCACGCCGAGTTCCATCGCACGCGAGAACGCGGCGAGAGTGCCCTCGACGGTCAGCCCGATCCCACCGCGGTGGGCCTGAATGTCGAAGTCCCGGTGGTTCGGCTTCGCCGCCGCCGTTGCGTTCGCGACGAGAACGGCCACCAGGGCCGCGGCGATGGAGCCGAGTGCTCGTTTCACAGTCATCTTCAACCTCCCGGCCGACCCTGACACGGGAGGATGACCGGAAGGCGAACCACGATCGAACGGCAGCGGGCGGGACACGCCGGTAGTGGTTTCTGGCGCAATATCGGCTTGGAGCTAGAAAAGCCAATAGTGTTCTAGCGATGGACCCCGTGCGGAACCCGTTCGCCCCTGGCGCCGGTCAGCGCCCTCCCGAACTCGCGGGCCGGGAGCGTGAGTTGCAGGCCTTCGAGGTGGTGCTGGAGCGGGTCGCCCGTGGCAGGCCGGAGCGCAGCCTCGTGCTCACCGGATTGCGCGGGGTCGGCAAGACAGTGCTGCTGGGAGAGTTGCGTTCGATGGCGGTGCGGCGCGGCTGGGGCGCGGGCAAGGTGGAGGCACGCCCCGACGCGGCGCTGCGCAGGCCGTTGTCCGCGGCCCTGCACCGGGCGATCCGTGATCTCGCGGTCAGGCACCGCGCGCCCGACAGGGTGGACGAGGTGCTGGCGGTGCTGAAGGCGTTCGCGCTCAAGGCCGGCAACGCCGACGCCAAACTCCGCGATCGCTGGCAACCTGGGATCGACGTACCCGCCGCGTCGGGCAGGGCCGACTCCGGAGACATCGAGATCGACCTGGTCGAACTGTTCACCGACGTCGCGGAACTGGCAGCCGACGTGGGCACGGGAGTAGCGCTGCTGATCGACGAGATCCAGGATCTGATGCCCGCCGACGTGTCGGCACTGTGTGCGGCGTGCCACGAACTGTCACAGTCCGGCGCGCCGCTCGTCGTCGTAGGAGCGGGGCTGCCGCACGTGCCGACAGTGCTGTCGGCGTCGAAGTCGTACTCGGAGCGACTGTTTCGCTACACCAGGATCGACCGGCTCGACCGGACCGACGCCGACCGTGCTGTGGTCACACCCGTCGAGCGCGAGGACGCCGAGATCAGCCCGAAAGCCCTGGACGCGCTGTTCGCGGCCTCCGGCGGGTATCCCTACTTCATCCAGGCGTACGGCAAGGCGGCGTGGGACGCCGCCCCCTCCAACCCGATCACGGAGGACGACGTGAACCTGGCGGCGCCGGAGGCGCAAAGCGAGTTGGCTGTCGGCTTCTTCGGGGCCCGCTACGAGCGGGCGACCCCTGCCGAGCGGGAGTACCTGCGCGCGATCGCGGAGTTGACCCAGGGCCGCGACGAAAGCGCGGGCACCTCCGACGTGGCGGTGTATCTCGGCCGCAAGCCGTCGTCGCTGTCACCGGCCAGGGACAGTCTGATGAAGAAGGGCCTGGTGTACTCGGCCGAGCGAGGCCACATCGCCTTCACCGTGCCCCACTTCGGCAACTACCTGCTGGGGCGTTCCGAAGATTGAGGTCTATTCCAAAATATAAAGTTGAAGCTATAGAGCGAAAGAGAGTCGCAGACACGCCCGACAGGACGACTCCGGCAAAAGACTGTGATCTAAGTTACACTCCTCGTGGGGTGTAACGCTGCGGAGCGCAGTGTCGATACCCCGAATGACCCCGTGATGCTGGCGGACCCCCGACCTGGCAGCATCACGGGGCTTCCACTTGTATGGACCCATCCCGCGTCAGTCGCGCCCCATCCGGTAAAACTCCGGGTTCGGGCGCAACGCGGTCAGGTGAGCCAGCCGGTTCGACATGGCGAACAGCGCGGTGATCGAGCCGACATCCCAGATCTCGTCCTCGGTCAGCCCCGCCTCCCGTGCCGCCTCCAGCTGCCGTTCCCCGAACTTCGCCGAATCGTGCGCCAGCGCCAGCGCGAGATCGACGATCGCCCGCTGCCGCGGGTCCAGCTCCGCCTGCCACGGGTTACTCGCGACCCGGTCGGCAAGCTCGGGGTCCTTCGACCTGATCCGCAGGATCGCGCCGTGCGCGACCACGCAGTATGTGCAGTGGTTGGCGCCGGACGTCGCCACGACAACCAGTTCGCGTTCCGCCTTGCTCAGCCCGACGGAGCTGTTCATGAGCGCGTCGTGGTAGTCGAGAAATGCCCGCAACTCGTCGGGACGGTGCCCGAGTGCTCGGAAGATGTTGGGAACGAACCCCGACTTCTGCGCGATCTGCCCGATCCGCTCGCGCAGATCCTCCGGCAACTCCTCAGGCTCCACCGTGCCGAACCTGCTCACCTGCTCGCTCATGGCTGCCACGCTAGCCCTGCCCTACCCCGGCTGTCGCCCTTCAATGCGGTGCCGCGATCGGGCGCAGGTCCTTGTCGCCGTCGTCGACGTGGTAGTCGGCCGGGTGGGTGGAGTCGACGCCGTTGAAGGCGCGAAGCCACCTGGCGAGCACGGTGACGGCGACCGCGACCAGCAGGTTGGCCGCCAGCGCGACGATGCCGACGTAGATCTGCACCTGCGAGCCCGCGAACGGCTGCCAACCGAACAGGTTGAGTTTGTCCAACGGCAGCGCCGATCCACCGAAGTGCGCCTTTCCAGTGGCCGGATTCGGGATGCCGTACAGCAGCAACAAGCCCCAGAACATGCCCGCGCACCAACCCGCGATCAGCCCGTACCGATGGAACCACCGCGTGTACAGCGAGATCGCCACCGCGGGCAGGGTCTGCAGGATGATGACTCCACCGATCAGTTGCAGATCGATGGAGAACTGCGGGTCGATGAACAGGATGAACGCGACGGCACCGAACTTCACGACCAGCGACGTGATCCTCGCCTGCCGCGCCTCCTGCGCCGGCGTGGCGGCACGGTTGACGAACTCCCGGTAGATGTTGCGCGTCCACAGGTTCGCCGCGGCGATCGACATGATCGCCGCGGGTACGAGCGCGCCGATACCGATGGCCGCGAACGCCACGCCTGCGAACCAGGACGGGAACTGGTCGAGGAACAGCTTCGGCACGATCGTGTTGCTGTCGGCCCGCCCGGTGGCCTCGTTGGTCAGCGCCTGCGTCCCGGCCGCCACAGCGGCGAAGCCGAGCAGCGCAAGCAGCCCGAGCAGCACCGAGTAGGCAGGCAACGCCGACATATTGCGCTTGAGCACGTCGCGGCTACGGGATGCCAGCACGCCCGTGGCCGCATGCGGGTACAGAAACAGCGCGAGCGCCGAGCCGAGCGCGAGCGTGGCGTACTGCAACTGGTTGTTCGCACTCAGCACGATGCCGTCGTTGGGGGAGGGCGTCTGCGCGAACTTGGCCTCGGCAGCCGAGAAGATGGTGTCCCAACCACCGAGCTTGGCGGGCAGGTACAGCACGGCAACGAAGATGACCACGTAGATCAGGAAGTCCTTGACGAACGCGATCAGCGCGGGCGCCCGCAGACCGGACTGATAGGTGTACAGGGCGAGGATGACGAACGCGATGAGCAGCGGCAGGTGGCCGAGCAGCCCGCCCGCGTTGAGCCCCATCGTTCGCAGCACCGACTCCAGACCGACGAGCTGGAGCGCGATGTAGGGCATGGTGGCCACGATGCCGGTGATCGCCACGAGCGTCGCCAGCGTGGTCGAGCCGTAGCGGCCACGCACGAAGTCGGCGGGCGTGACGTAGCCGCGGGCCCGCGACACCGACCACAGCCTGAGCAGCGGCAGGAAGACCAGCGGGTAGGCGATGACCGAGTAGGGCAGCGCGAAGAAACCCATCGCACCGGCACCGAAGAGCAACGCGGGGACCGCGACGAAGGTGTACGCGGTGTAGAGGTCTCCACCGATCAGGAACCAGGTGATCCAGGAACCGAACCTGCGGCCACCCAGCCCCCACTCGTCGAGGTGGTCGAGTGTGCGGCCTGCCCGCCAGCGTGCCGCCAGGAATCCGAGCACTGTCACGAGCAGGAAGAACGCGGTGAAGACGACCAGTTCGGTCCACTGCAGCTGATTCACCGCTCGCCTCCTCTGCCCCGGGTGGCGAGGTAGACGATCGAGGTGCACAGCACCCCGACGGCGATGCCGACGAACTGGAACCAGTAGAAGAACGGCATCCCGAACAACGCGGGGGTCTCCCGGTTGAACAGTGGAGTGAACAGAACCCAGAACGGGATGAGCAGCAGCAGATTCCACGGGCTGAACCGCAGCCCCGAGCCCTTCCCAACCCTGTGCGCGGACATGCGCCTGGCCTCCCTTCCGCGTAACGACCGTGTCACGCGGCGTTGACCTTAAGTGGTCGACTGGGTCGCTCGGTAGGGTCATGCTCGATGTCGAGATACGGGCTAGTGCTTACCGCGGCCACGATGGTGGCCGCCATGACGCTGACGGCATGCGCCAGCGAGGTCACGGGCACGCCGGCCGCCGGTCCAACGACCGCAGCCACGGCCACCACCACGACCGAACCCGCGGCGGGCGGCCCGCCCGAGCGGCGGATCGCCCAGCGTGGCGAGTGCGTCGCGGGCAACGATCCGGCTCCGGTGGACTGCGCGAAACCGCACACGGTCGAGATCACGATGGCGGGCTCGTTCGGCGGCGCCATGCCGGACGAGCCGCCCAGCCGCGACGCCGTGTTCGAAGCGGTCTTTCCCACCTGCCGGGCGGAGGCCGCCAAGTACCTCGGCGACGAGCGCTACGACATGACCACGCTGGCGGCGTGGCTGCTGTGGGCAGGCGCGGACGACTGGAAGGCAGGTGCCCGCTGGTACCGCTGCGGGGTCGCGCGGCTCGGTCCTGACGGCCGGGCCGTTTCGCAGACCGGGTCGGTGAAGGACGCGCTCGTGGGCAACGGCATCAACGACTTCCGGCTCTGCACGAAGGAACCGCCTTCGAAGGCGCTGCCCGCCCCGGTGGCGTGCGACCAGCCGCATCGCAGCGAAGCCGTCGCCGTCATCACGATGGGCGATCCGAGGCAACCACTGCCCGCTGCCGAGGAGTTCGAGCGCACCGCGCGCACGGAGTGCGGCGACGCGCTGCGCCGCTACCTCGCCGCCGCGCGCGACGACATCACCGTCGCCTGGCACCTGCCCGACAAGCTGAACTGGCGCCACGGTTTCAACAACCTGACCTGCTACGCCGAAACGAAGCAGCCCGTCACCGCCACGCTGCGAGACATCGGCACCGCCCCGCTGCCGAACTGACCCGAGTTCAGGGTTGTCGACCGAGCCAGGTATCGGTTCAATGTGGCCGGACAACGCAATCGAGGGGCACAGACCACATGAGGAAACTTCGCCTGTCCGCGCTGGTTCCCGCGCTGGTGGGGACGCTGCTGATACCGGTACAGACCACCGCGCAGGCGGCACAAACGTCCAATTCGGACAAAATTCCCGATCGGTACACCGAGCAGGTACTCGACTGGCATCGTTGCGGGGCCGACGAGCTGCCTTCCACCCCGCCGGAGGGCGCCGAGGACATCGAGTGCGCCACCTTCCGTACTCCACGGGACTGGGAACAGCCGGGACACGGCGAGGACCTCACGATCGCGGTCAGCAGGCTGAAGGCCACCGGTGGCGAGGCGAAAGCGAGCGTGCTGACCAACCCGGGTGGTCCGGGAGCGCCGGGACGGGCATTCCCTGCCCGGCTACGCGACCAGGACCGGGTACGGCGACAGCAGGAGATCATTGGTTTCGACCCAAGGGGCACCGGCAAGAGCACCAACATCACCTGCGGCGGCGCCATCGGCACGGGCAGCTCGCTGGACCCACGGGACCGCGACAGGACGAACCTGAATCTCATCCTGGACGCCACCGAGTACGCCGCCGACTCCTGCCAGTTCAAGTCGGGAGAACTCGGCCCGCTCGTCAACACCTTCCAGACCGTCCACGACATCGACCTGCTCAGGACCCTGCTCGGCAGGGAAAAGATCAACTGGGTCGGCTACTCGGCGGGAACCTGGCTCGGGGCGCACTACGCACAGCGGTTCCCCGAGCACACCGGCCGCTTCGTACTGGACTCGGCGACGGAGTTCACCACCACCTGGCAGCGCTCGTTCGACTGGCAACCACTCGGCTTCGAACGCAGGTGGCGGCAGGACTTCCTGCCATGGCTGGCCAAGTACGACTCGCTCTACCACTTCGGCACCACCGCCGAGCGGGCTCGGCAGACCTACGAAACAGTGCGGGCGAGCCTGGCCGAACAACCCATCGAACTCGACGGACAGCGCGTCGGCCCCAACGAGTTCGACGGCGCCATCGGGATGAACCTGTACAGCAAGCGCTCCTTCCCCGGACTGGCCGAGTTCCTGGTGAGCGTGCGCACGCTGGCCGAGCCGGAGCAGTCGGCGGACGAGCAGGCCTCGGCACTGCGAACCCTGCGGGCGAGGCTGAGCGAGGCCAAAGCCGTCGGGCCACAGCCACTCGTGGTGCCCGTGGAGTACGACGACGCCTACGATGCCAGCTTCTGGACCATTCCGTGCAACGAGGGCCCGTGGTTCGGGGGAAGGGGCACCGCGATCTGGCAGTCGGAGCGACTCGGCAGGCAGTACCCGCTGCTTGGCTGGGGCTGGCTGGTGCAGCCGTGCATCTTCTGGAAAACCAAGCCAAGAGAGCTTCCGCTGCTCGACGGGCAGGGTGTCCCGCCGGTGCTGATCGTGCAGTCCGAACACGACCCCGCCACTCCTGTCGAAGGAGCGAGGCGGGCGCACCGGGCGTTCGAGGGCTCCCGCATGCTGACGATCACCGACGAAGGCGACCACGGTATCTACGCAGGCGGCAACGCGTGCGCCGACGACGTTGTGGAGGACTTCCTCGTGGACGGGATCGTGCCGAGTGACCGCACGTGCCCCGGCCAACCGCTGCCTGTTCCCGAAGGCAGCTGACCGGGCCAACGGTGACTCGCGCGACCGCTTCGGTCGCGGTCGCGCGAGTCACCGTTGTCACCGGATTCGGTGTCGGAGTCGAACGCCCCGCTGAGCACCGCGAACAACACGGCGCCGAGCGCGACGACGAGCATCGCCAAACCTGCCCAAACCATGGCTACCTCCCGCGCTCGGTCGTTTCGGATACCTCCCTACGAGGGTTCGACGCGGCGAGGCCGTCCGGCGTTTCGGGTTTGAGTCACACACCGATCACGATCCGTACCGTCCACAGCCTGTGCACAGAGTTATCCACAGGCTGTGCGTAACTGGTTCGGGTACTAGTATCGACCTGTGGTGCGAGTGCCCCTGACGAAGTCCGAGCGCGCCCGCGGCGAGCGGCTCGGTTCACTGCTCCGAGACGCACGAGGCAGCCGCAGTATGGTGCAGGTCGCGGCGGAAGCAGGCATTTCCGTCGAGACCCTCCGCAAGATCGAGACCGGCCGTATCCCCACCCCGGCGTTCTTCACCGTGGTGGCCGTGGCCGACGCCGTCGGCGTCTCGCTCGACTCGTTGCGCGACGCGGTCACGGCCGAAGCAGCCACGACGACACTGCCGAACGTCTCCTGACGCATACCTCGGGAGCAGCCTGGGGAAATCTCGTTCTTTCGCTCGATCCGGTGAGCGGTTAACCTTCCCTGCCATGGCGAACGAGGTCCGTCACAGCGAGGTGACAGACGTCCCGGTCGGTTGGCGAGCACGCTTGCGTCAGATCGGCCCAGGAATGATGGCCGCCGCGACCGGGGTTGGGGCCGGTGACCTGGTCGCGACGATGGTCGCCGGATCGAAGTTCGGCTACACCCTGCTGTGGGCGGTGATCGTCGGCACCGTCTTCAAGATCGCGCTCGCCGAGGCCGTCGGCCGCTGGCACCTGACCTCGGGCTCGACGCTGCTGGCCGGGTGGCGCAACCTCGGCAGGTGGGTGCTGGTGTACTTCGGCGCCTACGCCGTGGTGTGGGGCTTCGTATACGGTGCCACGGCCATGTCGGCATCGGGCCTGCCGTTGAACGCGCTGTTCCCGTGGCTTTCGCTGCGCTACTGGGCGATCGCGTGCGGGTTGCTGGGCTTCCTGCTCGTGTGGTTCGGCCGGTACCGGTTGATCGAGAAGGTCATGACCGCCTTCGTCGGCATCATGTTCGTCACCGTCGTCGGCACGGCGATTCTCGTGACGCCGAACCTGCTCGACGCGGTGAACGGGTTCGTGCCGAGGCTGCCGAGCGGCTCGCTCGTCTACGTACTCGGGCTCATCGGCGGTGTCGGCGGCACCATCACGATGGCCGCCTACGGCTACTGGACGATGGCCAAGGGCTGGCGGTCCTCCCGCTGGCTTTCGATGATGCGGCTGGACAACGCCACCGGCTACGTCACCACCGGCATCTTCGTCATCGCCATGCTCATCGTCGGCTCGGAACTGCTGCTGAACAGCGACATCGTCTCCGGTGACGAAGGCCTGCTCCTGCTCGGCGACACGTTGGCCGCCGACTACGGGCAGTGGGCCCGCATCCCGTTCCTCGTCGGTTTCTTCGCCGTTTCGTTCAGCTCGCTGGTCGGCGTGTGGAACGGCGTCAGCCTGCTGTTCGCCGACTGGTGGCGCACCTGGCGAATCCCACCTGGTGTCGAGGACACCGGCGAGGACTACGACCGCAAGGCCGGTGTGCGCAGCACCCCCTTCCGCGGCTACGTGCTGTGGTTGACGTTCCCGCCGATGGCGCTGCTGTTCCTCGACAAGCCGTTCCAGCTCACCGTCACCTACGGCGTACTCGGCGCACTGTTCATGCCGTTCCTCGCCGCGACGCTGCTGATCATGCTGAACTCCCGTCGGGCGCCGGGCGAGGGCCGCTCGGGCTGGCTGTCCAACGGCCTGCTCACGCTGTGCCTCGCGCTGTTCACCTACCTCGCGGTCGACGAGATCATCGGGTTCTTCAACTGATACGCGCCGCCGCGGGGAGATCTCAGCGCAGTAGCTCGATCACGTCGGCGAAGACCTCCAGATCCGGCTCCAGCACGGTGAGGTAGGTGAAACCGAACCGCTCGCGCTGGGCGCGCAACTGATCGGCCACCTGTTCGGCCGTGCCTACCAGCAGGATCGGCACCTCGCCCAACTGCTCGTCGGTCAACTCGGGCGCATAGGGCCGCAACAGCCGCAGCGCGCTCGCCCGGTCATCGGTGAGCACGACTTTCTGGATGAGCAGGTTCAACTCGATACCGCGCGCACGCTCGCCGGCCTGCTCGCGCACGAAGTCCACCCGCTCGCCGAGTTGTTCGGCCGTGGCAACGGAGGCCGAGGTGCCTTCGCGGTCGAAGGCCACGCCGGAGAACCCCACGATGTCCGCCTCGCGCGCCGCGAGCCGTAGCATCCGGTCGCCGTGCCCCGCGACGAGCAGCGGAGGGTGCGGCCGCTGGGCCGGGCGGGGCTCCTCCTCGGCCAGCAGCACCCGCAGCCGCCGAACCGTATGCCGCAGGTGCTCGACCCGGGCGCCCGGACCGGGAAACGGCAACTCGGCCGCCTCGAACTCCGCCTTTACGTAGCCTGCGCCGAGACCCAGTTCGAGCCTGCCCTCGACGTACTGGTCGGTGCCCGCGACGTCACGCGCGAGCAACGCGGGGTTGTAGAAGCTGGTGTTGAGCACGAACGTGCACAGCCGCACGCTACTCGTCGCCTCGGCGGCCAGCACAAGCGCCGGGAACGGCGGGGGCGCACCGAGGTGATCGGGCACGCAGATCAGGTCGTAGCCCAGATCCTCGGCCATGCGAGTCTTGTCCACCCACCCGCGGTGGTCGGTGGGAACGGTCAGGTTGACGCCGAACCGAAAGGGCTTCTTCGCCGCAGGATCCACCGTTCGACAGTATCGAAAAGGCCCCCGGAGCGGGTCCGGTTCGCGGTGGGCGAACCGGATGCCCCGAGGGCCTTCACGGGCCTGTCGACTAGCCGAGGCGCTGCTTCAGTGCCTCCAGCTCGTCGCGCAGCGCGGACGGGATCTTGTCCTCACCGATCTTGGCGAACCAGTCCTCGATCAGCGGGATCTCCTGGCGCCACTCCTCGGGGTCGACCTCGAGCGCGGCATTGATGTCCTCGATGGGCTCGGTCAGGCCCTGCAGGTCCAGGTCCTCGGCGCGAGGCACGAATCCCGCAGGCGTCTCCACGGCCGAGGCCTTGCCCTCGATCCGCTCGACGATCCACTTCAGCACCCGCGAGTTCTCGCCGAATCCCGGCCACAGGAACCGGCGGTCGTCGCCGCGGCGGAACCAGTTCACGTAGAAGATCTTCGGCAGCTTCAGCTCGTCGGCGCCCTTGCCGACCTCCAGCCAGTGCTGGAAGTAGTCACCGGCGTGGTAGCCGAGGAAGGGCAGCATCGCCATCGGGTCGCGGCGAACCTCTCCCACCTTGCCCGCGGCGGCGGCCGTCTTCTCCGACGACATCGTGGCACCCATGAAGACGCCGTGCTGCCAGTCTCGCGACTCCGACACCAGCGGGATCGTGGTGGCCCTGCGGCCGCCGAACAGGATGGCCGAGATCGGCACACCCTTGGGGTCGTCCCACTCCGGGGCCAGGGTCGGGCACTGCGACATCGGAGTGCAGTACCGGGAGTTGGGGTGGGCGGCGGGCTCGTCCGACTCAGGCGTCCAGTCCTGCTTCTTCCAGGAAGTCAGGTGTTTCGGCGTTTCCGCCATTCCTTCCCACCACACGTCGCCGTCGTCGGTGAGGGCCACGTTGGTGAACACCGTGTTGCCCTTCTCGATGGTCCGCATGGCGTTGGGGTTGGTGTGGTAGTCCGTGCCGGGCGCGACGCCGAAGAACCCGAACTCCGGGTTGATCGCGTACAGCCTGCCGTCCTCACCGAAGCGCATCCAGGCGATGTCGTCGCCGAGCGTCTCGGCCCGCCAACCGGGGATGGTGGGTTGCAGCATCGCGAGGTTGGTCTTGCCGCAGGCGCTGGGGAACGCCGCCGCCACGTAGTACGCCTTGTTCTCCGGGGAGATCAGTTTGAGGATCAGCATGTGCTCGGCCAGCCAGCCCTCGTCGCGGGCCATCACCGACGCGATGCGCAGCGAGTAGCACTTCTTGCCGAGCAGCGAGTTGCCGCCGTACCCGGAACCGTAGCTCCAGATGGTCCTGGTCTCGGGGAAGTGGCTGATGTATTTGGTGTCGTTGCACGGCCACGGCACGTCCTGCTGGCCGGGTTCGAGCGGAGCGCCCACCGAGTGCAGCGCGGGCACGAACTCGCGCTCGGTGCCGTCCGCTGTGACGAACTTGTCCAGCGCGGCCTTGCCCATCCTGGTCATCACCCGCATCGACGCGACCACGTAGGCGAAGTCGGTGATCTCGATGCCGAGCTTGGGGTTCTCGTCGGCGAGCGGGCCCATGCAGAACGGGATGACGTACATCGTGCGACCACGCATGCAGCCCCGGTAGAGCTCCGTCATGGTCGCCTTCATCTCGTCGGGATGCGCCCAGTTGTTCGTGGGCCCGGCGTCCTCCTCCCGCTCCGAGCAGATGAACGTGCGCTCCTCGACGCGTGCCACGTCACTGGGGTCGGAGGCAGCCCAGAAGGAGTTCGGCTTGGCCTTCAGCGGCACGAAGGTGCCTGCTTCGACGAGTTCGTTGTTGATGCGCTCTGCCTCTTCGTCGGAACCGTCCACCCACACCACTCGGTCAGGTGTGGTCAGCTCAGCGACCTCCCGCACCCAAGACAGCACGCCGCTGTGCGTCGTTGGCGCTTTGTCCAGACCGGGGATGGCTACTGCAGTCATCTCTCGTCTCCTGTCTTCGACGACAAGAGCCCACACCCCGGACCGCGACGTCCGGATGCGGGCTCCGTTGCCGGCGACCGAATGGCTCGCGCGCACCGCCGAGCGGTGTGCTGAAATTTGGGATTCCCTGAGAGTAGCGGCCCGACACACCCCTAACCGAGCCCTGACCTGTCGGTTCTCTCACAAGAACGATAAGGGAATCGATTCAGCTTTCGCCGAAGCGCGGCAGTGGCAAAGACTTTCCTGTCACGACGCAAAGACCCGGCACGGATCGCCGTACCGGGTCTTTGCCAAACGTCTCAATTGTCCGAGTGTGGGGATCGGCGTTCGCCGACCACGCTTCGCCAGTTGCGACCGTTCGCGCGGGCACTCAGTTCTGGCTGATCCACTGGCCGGTGCCGGAGTCGATCTTGGCGACCCCCTCGACGGTGTCGAACCCGCCCCAAGCCTCGTCGCTGCCGGGCGCGGTCGCGCCCGTTTCGGTCCATTCCCCGTCGCCGGTGTGCTCGTAGACCGTGGACCCGCCGTCCGCGTCGATCATGACCGCGATGTCGGCCTGCCCGTCGCCGTCCTCGTCGGTGAACGCCATCGTGGTGCCGTCGGAGTCCTCCACAACGGCGGTGTCGTTGACGCCGTCGTGGTCGGTGTCCACGGTCGCAGGCCCGACCTCGACGTCGCCTTCCGGCAGGTCGGCGGTGATGGTGCCGCCCGCCCCGGTCTGCGACTCGCCGCTGTCACCGGAACCGCCCGGCTCCACCGAGACCCAGTCGCCGCTCGCCTCGTCGTACGTCGCGTGCGCGACCAGATCACCATTGGCGTCCAGCGCGATGTACTCGTCCGCGGCGCCGTCCCCATCGTTGTCGACGAAGGCCTGCCCGCTGCCGTCGGCGTGCTCGATGACGGCGGTGTCGTTGACCCCGTCGTCATCGATGTCGAAGTTGATGTCGGCCGAGTACTCCTCGCCTTCGACGGTGACGGTCAGCTCGTCCGAGGTGCCTGTGGCGTCAGTGGCGTCGGTGGCACCACTCTCGTCGACCCACACTGGGAACTCCTCTTGTCGGGGATTCACGGCTTGTTCGGTAGTTAGGACTCACGTTATTCCGGTTCGGTTCCGTACACCAGCACGTGCGCACCGCTAGCTTTCCCGAGGCCGGTCCCGAAGCGCACGAATACGCACGAGGAATTTCTCGGCCTTCTGCTGCCCCTCCGCCGTGTCCTTCAGCCGCCTTGTCACCAACGCCAGCTTCTTCGACCGCTCCTGCGCGTCCATCTTGATGGTCTTGTCGAGTTCCTTCAGCTCCGCCTCGATCGCTTCGATCCGCCTGCTCAACGCGTCGTCCAGAGCGAGCGAAAGCTGCTGCTCCGCCTCGATCAGTTGCTCGGCGACCAACTGGTCGAGCGTGGAGCGGGCATCGGCGATGGACTCGACGAGCCACTGCTTGGTGTGCTGCTTGTCGGCGGCGTGCCTGCGGGTGCGCGACATCCACCAGCCCGCCCCGAGCCCGATCACGATCGTCGCGGGCAGCACCAGCGGGTTGAACAGCGCGAAGCCCGCGAGCGGCGCGGCCGCGAGTTTGGCCGCACCCGCTCCGCCGGAAACCCCCATGAACACCAGCAGCTTGTCCTCGGCCGTCGGCGGGCGCTTGTCCGGAGGGCGCAACACGACGGGTGGGCCTCCCGCACGCGCGAACTGCGAACGGATGATGGCCAGTTCCTCCGTGGAGAACAGCTCGGCCAGCGCCACCTCGGTCACGTGGTTGAGCCGCTGGGCCAGCGCACCGGAGATGCCCTGCGAGATGGCCTGCAACGCCGCGTCCACCTGCTGCGGGAGGTTCGCCAGCTCCTCGCGGCTCGCCGCGTCGATGCGTTGCCGGAAGTAGGCCTGCGCATCCCGCATCCGCCTGCTGGCCTCGTGCCCCAACTCCACGCGCGTGCGCTGCACCTCGCCGCGCAGTTTGAGCTGCCAGCCGCGCGTGGAGGAGCGGCGCTCCACGGTGAGGCGGTCCCTGCGCTCCCGCAGCCGCTGCGCCTCCGATTCACCGGCCGACAACGCCCTGCGCTCGGCGTTGAGCCTGGCCTGCTGCTCACCGAGCGCGCTGGAAAGCGCCCGCAACGTGTTGGCCTCGCCGAGCATCGCGGCCCTTCCCACGAGCAGCTCCTGCACCGCGGCCTGCAACGGCGCCACCCCCGACTTCTCCCGCAGCATCGCGGCGGCCTGCTCGTTCGGAGCACCTGCCGCCAGCTCGAACATGCGGGCCGAAACGGGGTAGATCGGTGCCTCCGCGAACCGGGGCGCGTGCTCGGCCAGCAGTTGCCGGTCGAGATCGAGCACCTGCCGCCAGCCGCGGAACTGGTCGATCTTGGAGAGCGCGAACACGACCGTCTCCACCCGGTCGGCCATCGTCGTGAGGAACCGCAGCTCGGTGGAGGTGAACGGGGCGGAGGCGTCGACAACGAACAACAGTGCGGTCGCGTTCGCCGCCGCCTCCATGGCCAACTCGCCGTGCGTGGAGTCCAACCCTCCCACACCCGGGGTGTCGACCAGCGAGATCCGCTCGAGCAGCGGCACGGGACCGCGGACCTCGACGTATCGGGGTGGCAGTTGGCCCTCCGGCAGGTCCCTGCCCGCGCAGACCCAGCGGGCGAGTTGGTCCAGCTCGAAACCGACCGGCGCCAACTGCCCCGGATAGCACGCCTGCGCCGACCACTCGTCGGAATGCTCGAACACCAGGTAGGTGGCGGTGGCGACATCGGCGTCGACCGGCGAGAGCCCGCGCTCGGCGAGCAACGCGTTGACGAGGGAGCTCTTGCCCCGGTTGGTCTCGCCGACAACCACGACCGACGGCTTCGCGGCGCGGGATCTTCGCTGCTCCTCCACCCACCGCGCGGCCTGCGGGTCCAGCTCCCGCAGCAGGGTCAGCAGGGCCTCGCGTGCCTGTTTGACCTGTGCGGGCAGGCTGGGCCTGCCGAGCGAGGGTGCCGTGGTCACGGTGGCCAACCCTAGCGTGACCGCGCTACCCGGCGGCACCGTTTCCGAACGGCCGGTGCCCGCCGACGACGCTACCTGCGGGTGTAGACGGTGACGACGGGTGCGCGCAGCAGCCGGTCATGATCGAGGAAACCCACCACCTCGGTCTCTGCGACGGTCCCCTCCAACGTCTTGTCCGCCGTCGGCACCGCACCGCCCGCCTCGTGCACCGAGGGGTCGAAGCGCTGACCGTCCGGTCGCAGCGCGTGCACGCCGACGCCGGCGAGTCCCTGCTCGATGCGTTCGGCGACACCACCGCTGCGCGCCCGGTCCATCGCGTAGAGACACAGCTGGATGAGCGCCTGGCGGTCGGCGAGGGCCCGCTCGTGGTCGATCGCCGTGAGGGCCATTCCTACGGAGTCCACGTCGTGCTTCGACGCATTACCCGCCGCAGGGGTTCCATCACTTCGCGCCACCGGTAGCTCTCCCGTGGGTGCGTCGCAATCGCCACGCGACCGAAAGTTCGCCGCTGCCCACCGGTCGAGCAGTATCGGTATCGCCGTGTCGGCCCAGTAGCGAGGCGACACGTGCCCGTCACTCATTCCCGAACCGATGCGGAACCGCTCACACAGCACGGCAGCGTCCCGGTCGGCGTGGCCGTCGAGCTTCACACCCACGATCTCGGCGAACGCGGCCTCGACCAGTTCGCGCAGCTCCCACTCGTCGGTGGGCAGCGCGTGGCCCTTGAACCGCTCCCGCATGGCCTCCCACAGCATCGGATCACCACGCAGGCCCCAGCGCAGCGGCTCTCGGGCGAACAACTCGTCCAGCGTCACGGTGAACCTCCGGTTGCGCGTTCGTCGTCAGTGCTGCCGCAACTGCTGCCAGATGAGGAAGTACGCCCTGTGCACCACGTGTGCCACCCGGCTCTGCGCGGGAGTGGCGCCGAAGGACGCGAACGAGCGCCACCAACCGGCGCGCTCGAGCGCATAGGTGGCCAAGTCGGTTCTCGACCCGCCCGGCTTACCCAGTTGTGCCGGGATGTCGGCGTTGCTTCCCACCCTCAGCACCTCGCGCACCAGGTCCTGCGGCATGTCCACCGAACCGGAAGCCACCAGTGTCAACGCTTCCAGCATCCGAAGCTGATGCGCCTCCGGTTTCGCGAGCAGCACCTCGATGGCGTCGTGCACCCGCTGCCGTTCGGCCTTGTCACCGGAGGCGTGCGCGATCGCCGTGATCGAGGCCAGCGCGGCGGCGGCCTTGATGCCGTCCGCTCTGGCGGCGAAGACGGTGTCGAGCCTGGCACGCACCGCCGCGAGCCCGGAGCTGTCCAGCAGGCTGCGACGCAGGGCCCCCGCCGTCAATTCCGGCTCGGCCCGCAACGCCTGGGTGGCACGGTGAATGCCGTACAGGTCGAGCTTCTCCAGCAGCCGCTGCCGCACGCCGGACGGCACGTCGCACTCCCAGCTGGTGAACATGTCGGCCGACATGAGCATCACCTCGAGCGCGTCGTCGTCCAGCCGCGCCACCTGCCGCAGCGCGTCGGCGTCGGCCGAGGTGAACCGACCTGTCTCCGCGGACTCGGCGATGAGGCCGATCACCGGAAGCACGTCGGCGACCCTGGGCTTGAGGGTGTCGGCCTGCTTGCGCGCCAGCACGGTGGCCGCCTTCCACACGTCGCCTTCGCAGCCTGGCACCGACTCAGAGGCGATGGTGTCCGCCTTGTTCAGCACCGCGATGGCGTTGACCGGCCCGGCCTCGCGGCTTGCCGTCGCTGCGGTGAATGCACGCAGGGCCTGCTCGTCGTCGGCTCTGACCCCCTGGGTCACGACATAGAGCACCGCCTCGGCCCCGGCGACCGCGCTGCGGGAGGTCTCGTCCAACTCGTCACCGAGGTCACGGCGGTCGCCGGTGTCACCGGCGCGTTCGCGGTCGGCCCGCTCCTCGCCACCGTCGCCGTCGCCGTCCTCCCGGTCACCGGAGCCGGATGCGCCCAGCAGTTGCTCGGTGCGCGACACCGATTCCGCGTCGAGCGAGCCGAGGCCGGGAGTGTCGATCACCGTCATGTTCCGCAGCGCGGCGTTGGTCAGGTAGGCCTCCAGGTGCGAGACGCGATCGACGTCCACGCCGAGGTCGGCCGGGATCATCCCGTCCGGCGCGAACGGAAGCACCTGCTTGTCGCCGTTGCGGAACACCACCTCGATGCGGTCGACCGTGCCGTACTGGAACCGGGTGACCAGCCGGGTGCACTCACCGACGTCCGTGGGCGCCACCCTGCGCCCGATCAGCGCGTTGACCAGCGTGGACTTGCCCGACTTGATGCGGCCCGCGACCGCGACCTGCAGCGGGGCCCCCAGTCTGCGCAGCACCTCGGCGAATCCCGCCGCCGTGCGCGCGGACACCTGCGACTGCAGTCTCCTGCACAGCCCGGCCACCGAGGTGGACAGCGGCCCGACGGTGCCGCCTTGTTGTGCGCCTGCCGTCACCGCTTCCCCCTGTAGCTCACAGCCGAATCCTGCCACGCTTGTCAGCCTGTGTTCGCACTCGACGTGCTACCAGGGACGGACGCGCGGTGAGCCCCCGCCGACGTAGTGTCGCCTCGTGCGGCGGCTCAGTCTGTGGATGCGGGCGCACCCGATGGTGGGCGACACCCTCATCGCGGTGCTGCTCCTGCTGATAGACACGGCGATCTTCGTGGCCGGTGGCGTCGCACCGCAGCTGCGGCCGGACTCCTCGCCCCCGGCGTACCTGGTGTTCGCGGTCGACATCGCGATGGTCGCGCCGCTGGTGTTGCGCCGGAAGTACCCGTTGCTGGTCGCATACGCGGTGCTGCTCATCGGCGCTTTGCACGCCGCACTGGAACTCGGCCTCGCCAGCGCGATCGCAAGCGGGATCGCCATCTACAGCGTCGTGGTGTACGTCGGCCGCAAGTCCGGCGCCGTCTACCTCGCGTTGATGATCACCGCGACCGTGGTGCAACTGTTCCTGCAGCACCGCCAGGACTGGCTGGTCAACACCGTGGTGGGAGTGCTGCTGATGGCGTTCTGCTGGGTGCTCGGCGAGTTCGTCGGCGCCAGGCGGGCATACCAGGCCGAGGTCGAGGCACGCCTGCACCTGCTGGAGACCGAACGCGACCAGGCAGGAAGGATCGCCGTGGCGGCGGAACGCAGCCGCATCGCCCGCGAACTGCACGATGTGGTGGCCCACGCGGTGAGCGTGATCGTGGTGCAGGCGGACGGCGCCTCCTACGCGATCCGCTCCGACCCCGGACTCACCGAACGCGCTCTGCGAACGATCTCCGAGACCGGCAGGGACGCGCTCTGCGAGCTGCGCAGGCTGCTCGACGTGCTCAGGGGCGAGAGCGAGAGTGAGCAGCCGAGAGTGCCACAGCCCACCGCGGCGGATCTGGCGGAGCTGGCCGAACGGATGCGGGCGGCAGGGCTGGCTGTGAAGCTCACCGTCGACGCCGACCTCACCGCGCTGCCGACCGGCGTCTCCCTCGCCGTGTACCGGATCGTGCAGGAGTCGCTGACCAACGCGCTGAAACACGCGGGCACGGGCGCCCACGCCGAGGCTCGGGTGTGGCGTGAGGGCGACGACCTGCGGGTATGTGTTACCGACGACGCGGCAGGCAGAGCCAGGCAACTGACACCGGCGCCACCACCCGAACCCGCGGGGGGCGGCAACGGGCTCATCGGCATGCGCGAGCGTGCGAACGTCTACGGCGGGACACTGGACGCCGGTCCGGCCCCCGGCGGCGGCTGGCGGGTAGCGGCCCGGTTTCCTGCGAGGTGGCAGCGATGATCAGTGTTGTCGTGGTCGACGACCAGGAACTGATGCGCGTCGGTTTTCGGATGGTGCTCGGCGCTCAGGAGGACATCGAGGTGGTCGGCGAGGCGGGTGACGGCGAGCAGGCGGTACGGCTCGCCGCCGAGCTCAGGCCCGACGTCGTGTTGATGGACGTGCGGATGCCGGTGCTCGACGGTGTGGAGGCGACAAGGCGTATCGTGGCCGAGGGCACCTCCCGCGTGCTGGTGATGACCACGTTCGATCTCGACGAGTACGTCTACTCCGCGCTGCGCGGCGGGGCGAGCGGGTTCCTGCTCAAGGACACCCCGCCCGATCATCTGGTGTCGGCGCTTCGCTCGGTGTGCGGTGGCGACGCCGTGGTCTCGCCCGCGGTGACCCGCAGGTTGCTCGACCGGTTCCTCGGTGACGATCCCCTGCCCCACCGCGACGCCTCGGTGCTCGACGCGCTCACCGACCGGGAGCGGGAGGTACTCACGCTGGTGGCCAAGGGGCTTTCCAACACCGAGATCGCCGCGGCACTGTTTCTTTCGGAGGCGACCGTGAAGACCCACGTCGGCCGAATCCTGTCGAAACTGCGGCTGCGCGACAGGGTGCAGGCGGTGGTGCTCGCCTACGAGACCGGACTGTCCCGGCCCGGCCAGCGGTAGAGCGAGGATCCAACCGGGAGCGCGCGGTCTCTTACGCGAGCACGAGCAGGTCGCCGAGCGTCAGGTATTCGACGGTCACCGCGCCAGGCGATCGAGTAGCACGGCATATCGCTGACGCCCCTCTGCCGACGGGGAGCGAACCCACTCATCGCGGACACGGCGGGCGGCGGCATCCCTGATCGCGCGCACCGCCGCCTCGTGCTTGCTGACCCCGGTGACTCGGCAAGCAGGGCGAGTGCACGCTCCTGTTCGCGGTGAGCCGAAGCGTCATGGCCACGGCCGAAATGCTACGAGCAGCTGGTCGAGCGACGCTCGTCGCGGGCGAAGCGCCGCCGGAACGGTGACCGTCAGTCCTGACGCTTGGGTAACCCTCAGCGTTCGGCCCGGAAGTTTCAGGGTCCGGTCAGGGACATCACGGATCGCGGGCGGGCGCCACAGCCGTCAGGCTACGACCACAGGAGGAGGGACGGTTCGGTCCGTGGAGCGACGCGAGAGGACGCCCACCATCGCCAGGATGGGAGACAGCGGGCCGAGGGGTACTCCCCACCGACAGCGCAACGGCAACGACGCGTCGCACCGGCTGCCAAGCCGAACGCAGGAGGAAAACGATGATCGAGGCAAGGGGCCTCACCAAGCGGTACGGCAAGACACTCGCCGTGGACGACCTTTCGTTCAAGGTCACGCCCGGCCGAGTGACCGGGTTTCTCGGGCCCAACGGCGCGGGCAAGTCCACCACGATGCGCATGGTGCTGGGGCTGGACAATCCCACCGCCGGTGAGGTGCGCATCGGCGGCAAGCGCTACCGCGAACTGCATCATCCGCTGCGCACGGTCGGCGCACTGCTGGACGCGAAGTGGGTGCATCCGAACCGCTCTGCGAGAGCGCACCTGCTGTGGATGGCCAGGTCCAACAAGCTCCCGGCGCGCAGGGTCGACGAGGTGCTCGAACTCGTCGGGTTGGCCGCGGTGGCGGACAAGCGCGCGGGTGGCTTCTCGCTCGGCATGTCACAGCGGCTGGGCATCGCGGGAGCACTGCTCGGCGACCCCGAGGTGCTGATGTTCGACGAACCGGTGAACGGGTTGGACCCGGAAGGCATCCTGTGGATCCGCAAGTTCATGCACCGCCTCGCCGACGAGGGCAGGACCGTGTTCGTGTCCAGCCACCTGCTGTCGGAGATGGCGCTCACGGCGAGCGAACTGGTGGTGATCGGCAAGGGCAAGCTGATCGCGCAGAGCAGCACCGACGAGTTCGTGGCAAGGGCCTCCGATAACAGTGTGCGGGTCCGCAGCCCGCAACTGGACACGCTGGCGCAGGCGCTGCGTGCGGCGAGTGCGACCGTCACCGAGGCCGACGACGCCGTCATCGTGTCCGGAATGGACATCGAGAAGATCGGTGAGATCGCGCTCGCGCACCAGGTCGTGCTGCACGAGCTGAGCCCGCAACGCGGCTCGCTGGAGCAGGCTTTCATGCGGATCACCGGGGACTCGGTCGAGTATCACGCCGACCTTGAGGCCGAGGCCAAGCACCTGCTCGAGACAACCGGTTCCTGAGACCCGGAAACGATCCGGACGGATTCGAGGACATCATGACTTTGCTCGCAGTCGAACGCATCAAGCTGCTCTCCACCCGCTCGCCGTGGTGGGGCACGCTGATCGCACTCGCGCTGACCACCGGCTTCACCGCGCTGACCGTCGCGGTGTCGGACAACATCCCGACGACCGTCGCCACAACGCAGTTCGGGTACACCTTCGGCCTCGCGGTGATCATGGTGCTGGCGGCGCTCGCCGTGACCACCGAGTACCGCTTCAGCACCATCCGCACCACCTTTCAGGCAATCCCCAACCGCACGGCCGCGTTGCTGGCCAAGGCCGCCGTCGTCGGCGTGCTGGCGCTGGTGATCGGGGAGGTTGCTGCGTTCGCCAGTTGGGGTGTGTCCATGCTGATCCGCCCCGAGGCTGATCTCGCTTTGAACAGCACCGCGGACTGGATCAACGTCGCCGGCGTCGGGCCGGTCTACGCGCTGGCCGCCGTGCTGGCTGTCGCCGTCGGCATCCTCGTACGGCACAGCGCGGGCGCCATTTCAATTCTGCTCATTTACTTTCTCGCCGCGGAGAACCTGGTACAGCTCATCCCGAACATCGGCGACGACATCTACAAGTGGTTGCCGTTCAACGTGGCGAACAAGTTCCTCACCGGCGACGGCGCCTCAAACGCGGGCAGGGCTGCCGAGGCCGGTCCTCGGCTTTCCACCGCGCCACTGAGCCCGGGCTGGGCGCTCGCCTACTTCGCGGGTATCGCCGTCGCGCTGCTCGCAGTCGCAGTGTTCACCGCGAACAAGCGCGACGCCTGACAGGCCAACACAGGGGAACACCGGCAACGACCGCATTCGGGGCGCGGCCGGCCGGTAAGGGGGTTGACGGGGTCCGGGTCGCATCGGGGGCGGCCCGGACCCCGTTGGCTTGGCCACCTCATTACGAGCCCGTTAACTCTCTGTGATAGGGCCCACTCACACCGGAACACGGACAGTCGAACGCGGGATAGTGGGTATCACCCGTCAGGACTCTACGGAGGTGACCCTTGACGGTGACTGACCTTCCGCGCCTGGAGCCCATGGTCGAGCTCGAATGGGCCACAGCGATCGAGCAACCACGCGATGTCGGCAAGGCCGTCAGACCCGCCGACATCCGCACCGCGTGGGTGCACAGGGCACCCGAGGAAAGGGTGCTGGCCCTCTTCCGGTCCGCCCGCGAGCTCTACCAACCGGTGCCTTCGCCGTGGTGGCTGCGCGCGGTGGCGGACGGAACCCTCGCCCGCAGGTCCGACGGCTTCCTGGTGGAGGATCGGATCGACAGGCTGCTGGCCAGGCGTCCCGGCTGGGAATACGTGCCGTGGGCAGCCGACGGCGAGTCCGGCTACTGGGAGTTCATGCCTTCGGAAGGCGGCAGGTCGGGCCACCGCATTCCCACGACGATCCTCAACACCGATCGCCACAGCGGCTGGATCGACGTGCTCCCCGCGCACAGCGGTGCCACACCGGCGCCCATCGCGGTCGCCGGACTGGCCGGCTTGCGGGCACGGATGGGGGAGTTCGAGGCCGTGCGGTGACGCACGGCTATCGTGCCTGATCGTGGAGACCCAGCAGCAACCGCGGCGGCGCAGTGTCGTCAGCTATGTCAAGCGGGGCGGGCGCATGACCGTGGGCCAGGAACGGGCCTGGCAGCGGCTGTGGCCACGGCTGGGAAGGTCGGTGTCCGAACTGCCGTCCGGCCCGATCGACTTCGACGCCTGGTTCGGCAGGAGCGCGCCGGTCGTCCTGGAGATCGGCTCCGGCATGGGCGAAACCACCTCGCAGCTGGCCGCCGCCGCTGCGGAGGTGAACTACGTCGCCGTCGAGGTGTACGAAGCCGGACTCGGCCAGCTCATGCTCCGTGCGGAGCAGCTCGACGTGCACAACCTGCGACTGCTGCACGGCGACGCCGTCGTACTGCTCGGCGAGCATGTGGCACCGGATTCGCTGGCCGCCGTGCGGATCTTCTTCCCCGACCCGTGGCCCAAGAAGCGTCACCACAAACGCCGGTTGATCCAGCCAGGGTTCGTCTCACTGGTGGCTTCCCGGCTGGTCCCGGGCGGCACGCTGCACCTGGCCACCGACTGGGCCGACTACGCCGAGCAGATGCTGCAGGTGTGCTCGGCCGAGCCGAGCCTGCGAAACAGGTTCGACGGCTGGGCCCCACGGCCGGCGTGGCGCCCGATGACGAAGTTCGAACGGCGGGCCGAGCAGGAAGGCAGAGTCAGTCGCGATCTCGTCTTCGAGAAGGCCGAGCCCCGGCACTGATACAGCGCCACAGCACCGACACCGAGCGTCAGCACCCACGCGCGAGACCGGTGCTCTCGTCATCCGATAGGGAGAACCACGGCCGTAGGGCGGCCGAACGACCGGGTCGTCGGGCAAAATCCCGACGAGTGTCAACGGTGTCGACTTCGAACGGTTCCCAGGCGGCGGACCCGCCACGGACGGCCTACCTCGTGAAACGCCTCGAATCGGCGTTACGCTCCCGGCTCGACGCCGCCGTGAAACCGTACGGCCTCACTGCCACGCAGTACACCGCGCTCGCGGCATTACGAACCTCGCCGGGGCAGTCATCGGCGCAGCTGGCGCGGCGTTCGTTCGTCAGCGCGCAGACCATGCAGGAAATGGTCGTCGCTCTCGAACGCAGGGGACTGGTCAGCAGAGCTCCCTCTCCGACGAACCGGCGCGTGCTGCGCATCGACCTCAGCGCACGAGGAGAGGCCATCCTGCGCGACCTTGACGACGAGGTCGACGACATCGAACAGGCGATGCTGGCCGACCTGGAACCGCAACATGTGGAAACCCTGCGCCACGCGCTGCGCGTGTGCGCCCGTCGCCTCGCCGAACAGGCCACTGCGCCGCAGCCGCCGCAGTAGGATCGACGCCTATGATCCACCGCCTGCGCGCCCCGGTCGTCCTGCCTGCCGACCCCTCGTGCTCCGTGGTACGCGACGGCGCCGTCGACATCGACGAGCACGGCCGGATCGCCTACTGCGGCTCTGCCTCGGCAGCGCAGGCCAAGGCAGGGCAGGTGACCGAGTTGCCGGGAATCCTGCTTCCGGGACTGGTCAACAGCCACGCCCACAGCCCTATGGTGCTGTTGCGCGGAATGGGCGGCGACCTGCCACTGCTGCGCTGGCTTCGCGAGGTCATCTGGCCGGCAGAGGCGAAACTGCGCCCTGCGGACGTGCACACCGGAATGCTGCTCGGCTCGGTCGAGATGCTGCGCCGTGGCGTCACCACCAGCGCGGAGATGTACTTCCACGCGGAGCGGATCGCCGAGGCCGTGCTGACCACCGGCGCACGGGTTGTGCTCGGCGGTCCGATCATCGACCTGCCCGGGCTGGACTGGCGGTCTATGCTCGCCGACACCGAACGCTGGATCGACACCGAGGGGTTGCGGTTCGGGCCGGGCGAGCGGGTGGAACTCTCCTACGCCGCGCACTCCGCCTACATGCTGCCGGTCGAGGCGCTGGAGATGATCGCCAAGTCGGCGAACTCGCGAGGCGCCCTCGTACAGATTCACGTGGCCGAGGCGCCGAACGAGGACGAGCGGCAACGGCGAGAACATGGCTCGGTACCTCGCCTGCTCGACAAGGTCGGCATGCTGGACGGCAGGGTGATCGCGGCCCACGCGGTCCACCTGTCCGACGAGGACATCGCGATGCTGGCCTCGCGCCGGGTCGGCGTGGCGCACTGCCCCGGCTCGAACTCCAAACTCGCGTCCGGGGTCGCGCGACTGACCGATCTGCGCGCCGCTCGCGTGCCGGTCGGTCTGGGAACGGACGGCCCTGCCAGCAACGACGACCTCGACCTGTGGGAAGAGGTACAGCTCGCCGCGATGCTCGCCAGGGTGTCCACACAGGATTCCACCGCGGTCACGGCGGCCGACGCACTGCTGCTGGCCACGCGCGGCGGCGCCGAGGCGCTCGGCCGAGACGACATCGGCGCCCTGGAACCGGGCAGGTGGGCCGACATGGTGCACATCGACGTCGACGACCCCGCGTTCGCCACCGGGCTGGAGGTGCCCGACGACCAACTGCTGGCGAACCTCGTGTGGGCGGCCGGTTCACGACGCGTCCGTGACGTGTGGGTGGCCGGGGAGCAGGTGGTCGGCGCGGGCGAGTCCACGCGCGTCGACCGCGCGGCCGCGCAGGCGGACGTGGCCAAGGCCGCCGCCCGGCTGCGCGGCTGACGAGAGTTTCCTGGGTCAGGACGTTGTCGGGTACACGTACACTTCGCCGCCACCGTCTTCATCGAAGACACCGACGCCCGCTCCGATGAGACTCGGGACTCGCGTGTCGTCGCCGAGCGGATCTGCTTCCCCGGTCTCGAGCGAGACCGACGCCGGAGTCCCCGGGTCCGCGGACGTCGACGACGGCGCGGCGTGCCCGTACGCCGTGCCGTCGTCGGCCACCGAGGTGAGCTGAATCTCGTTGCGCTGCTCGTCAGCCGCGAAGCAACGACCCTCACCGGATCGCAGGTCGAACCCGACGATGTCGAAGATCAGGTAACGCCCGTTGGCGGAAAGGACCGGTTCGGCGTCCATGGGGTCACCGAAACCGTCCGTGCGTTGCTCGCAGGTCACGGAAGCGACGACCGCGCCGGTGTCGCCGTCGTGCACAGCCCACACCCGTTCGACGCCGGAGACACCGTCGCGTACCGGCCATGCGGCGAGGAAGGACTTGCCGTCAGCACTTCCCACCACCTCGACGGTCACCCCGCCCTCGTCGGGACTGGCAGCCTGCGGGGTCACGTCGTCGCTGAACCAGCCGCCTGGCACCCAGAACGCCTTGTGGCCCTGCACGAGCGGGCCGCTGCCGGTGATGCCGACAAGGCGTGAGTTGTCGTTGCAGGAGCCCACTAGTTGGCCGCACTCCTTCGGCGCCGCGAGCTGTTCGCTGCCGCTCTCGTAGTCCGTGGTCTCGCCGGTCGCCACGTCGACCACGGTCGCGCCCCTTCGGTGCGACACCAGGATCGCGCCGTCGCTGTTCACCTCGTAGCCTGCCGCCTCGCCAGGCACGGTGATCTCGCGCAGCGGGGCCACGCCGTCGCCGGAGGAGGCGACGTCGTACACGTAGAGGTGCGTGGTGTCGGTGGCCTTGTCGACGCCGTCCCCGCCCTCGGCTCCGGTCGTGGCGAGCACGACGTACTCGCGCCCATCCGGGTTCACGACGAACGGGAGCGTGTCGATCCGGCTTTCCGGATTCGGCACCGGCCCGCCCCTCCAGCGCACGGCGCCGGTCGCGGCGTCGTGGGCAACGACATGCGAAGCGTCACCGCTGTGGGTTGTCGCGCGCAGCAGCACGACACCGGCCCGCGGCGCCACGACCGGGCGCCCGAACCGCAGCCGATCGCTTCCTCCACCGGCCCGCCAGCCGCGTGTGCTGTCGAATCCGTCGGGCAGGCTGAGCCGGGGAGCGATCTGCGAGTCGGGCCGCGGTACGACCTGCTCGCCGAGGTTGCCGCCGGTCGAATCGCCGCACGCGGCAGTCACAACGAACAGCGAGATGGCAAGGGCGGCAAGCGCCCGCCTTCGAAACACGATGCCCCCACAAAAGATCGCGGTCGTTACCGTCGCTGGGACGGCCTCCCTCGACTCGCGGTTCCGTTCAGCCGAGCGGACGCGGGCGAATGGTCACCTCGGTGAGGTGCGCGTCGGCCTCCGCGGATACCGCGCTCAGCACCGCGGCCGCGACCGACTCGGGACGCAGATAGCGCTCGGGCGAGTACCGGCCGCCTTCGTGTGCCACCACCGCCTGCTGCATCTCGGTGTCCGTACGGCCGGGGTACACCGAGGTCACGCGCAAGCCGTTGACCTCCTCCTCCGCACGCAGCACGTCGGCGTAGGCGCGCAGGGCGAACTTGCTCGCCGCGTACGGCCCCCAGCCCGCTCGCGCGGACAGTCCCTGCCCTGAGTTGATGAGCACGACGTGTCCCTTGCTCGCTCGAAGCGCGGGCAGCAACAGCCGCGTCAGTTCGGCGACCGCGACCACGTTGACCTCGAGGTTGTGCCGCCACACCGCCGCGTCGGACTCGGCGACAGTGCCGAGCCCGGCCACGCCCGCGGAGTGCACGAGCACATCCAGCCGCGGAATGCGCTCGGCGGCGGCAGCGACCGCCTCGGTGTCGGTGAGGTCGATCGGCCACGGCGTCGAACCGGCCAAGTCGCGGGCCAACCCGGTGAGTGCGGCTTCGTCGCGTCCGCCGAGCAGCAGTCGATGGGTAGGGGCCAGCGCACGCGCCACCGCGGCGCCGATCCCTCGGGAGGCACCGGTGACGAGAGCGAGCGGTTGATCGGCCATGCCGCCCACCGTAGACGGCATGACCGACCGTGCCCCGCCGTGGTCGCCCGCTACCGGCCGATGTGGCCCGGCCTGCCGTGGCGACCGCGCTTCCACACCGACACGATCGAAGGGCGAGGCTGCGAGTCACCACCGTCGGGCCAGTGCGACTGCGGGTCTGCGGAGCTGCCGTCCTCACCCGGGTGCTGCACCGCGACCAGCACCACGTCCTCGGTGACCACGGGACCACAGGCCTCCGCACCGATCGGCACCGTGAGGAACTGCTTCACCTGACCTCGGTTGGCCCCTTCCACGGGCACCGCGAACAGCCCGTCGTTGGAGCCCAGCGCGTTGCCGTCGGTGGAGATCCACAGGTTGCCGTAGCCGTCGAAGGCGACGTTGTCCGGGCAGGAGATCGGGCTGACCTGGTCCTTGGGGAACCCGCCGAAGTAGGTGTCCGCGCTGGCCGGGTCGCCGCACACCAGCAGCAACCGCCACGAGAACGTGGTCGACGCCGCATCCCCGGCCGCCTCTTCCCACTCCAGCACGTGGCCGTTGCGGTTGCCGTTGCGCGGGTTTGCCTCGTCGGCGGCCTCCTTGCCCGCCGCGCCGCGATCGCTGTTGTTGGTCAGCGCGGCGTAGACCCGGCCGTTGACCGGGTTGGGCTCGATGTCCTCGGGGCGGTCCATCTTGGTCGCGCCGACGGTGTCGGCGGCGAGCCGGGTGAAGATGTAGACCTCCTCGGCCGTGAAGCCGGGAACGAATGACCGGTTTCCGCTGGCGAGCGGAATCCACTCGCCGGACCCGTCGAACTCGCCGTCGCTGGGCAGCGTGCCACTGCCGTCGATCTCGCTCGCCGGGCTGTCGCCGGTGAACCTGGCGACGTAGAGGGTGCCGTCGTCGAGCAGGCTCATGTTGTGCCTGCGGGCGTGCGCGCTGCGGCCGGGCTTGTACTTGCCGTTGGAGACGAACTTGTAGATGTAGTCGAAGCGCTCGTCGTCACCGGAGTACACGGCGACCCGGCCGTCCTTGGTGATCTTGACGTTGGCGGCTTCGTGCTTGAAGCGGCCGAGTGCGGTGTGCTTCACCGGCGTCGAGTTCGGGTCGTTGGGGTCGATCTCCACGACCCAGCCGAACCGGTTGCACTCGTTGGGCTCCTGTGCGATGTCCCAGCGCTTGTCGAAGCGCTCCCACTTGCGCCTGCTGGCACCCGACGGCAGGCCGTAGCGGCGCAGCCGCTCCGCGGCTACCGGGTCGCTGACCGCGCTCGCGTTGGCGAAGTACTGGTTGAAGTTCTCCTCACCGGAGAGCACGGTGCCCCACGGCGTGACACCGCCCGCACAGTTGTTCTGTGTGCCGAACACCTTGCGGCCACTCGGGTCGGCCGAGGTCTTCAGGTGGTCCGAACCGGCAGCGGGACCACGCAGTTCGAACTCGGTGTTGATCGTGATGCGACGGTTGTAGCGGCCGGGCACGACCTTCAGACCGCCCTCGCGGGCGCGCGTCACCTGCACCACGGACATGCCGTGCGCGGCCCATGCGATGCGCACCTGCTCCTCGGTGGGATTGTCCGGGTCGTACTGGTCAGCAGGGAACATGTGCACCTCGGCGGTGTACTCGTGGTTCACCACCATGAGGCTGCTGCGACCGGAGGAGTCCAGCGGGACAAGGCCGACGAAGTCGTTGTTGTACCCGAACTGCTTCGCCTGCGCGGCCGCTGTCTGCGCGTTGAAGTCGAACTTCGGCGCTCCGGGTAGCACGGGGTCGCCCCAGCCGATCACGACCCGCTGCTCGTAGCCGTCGGGCACTGTCACGGCGTCGGCGGTGTTCGGCGCCACCGGTTCGAAGTCGATGCCCTGCCGGTGGCGTCCTGACCCGTGCCGGTGCGCCAGTGCGGGGGGAACCGCACCCTGCGCGGCGGCAGTGCCGGGGAGCGCGGCGAAGCCCGCCGCGGCCGCCGTCATGACGGCGCCCGCCCGCAGCGCGCCACGGCGGGAGAGCACGTTCTTGACGACGTCACCGAAGTACTCGTTGTCCGAGGTGTTCGGTGCGGGGTGGGCACAGGCGTTGCCGCACCGGTACTCGCAGGTGACGGCGGAGCGTCCTGGGCGGTGCGTTCTCGACATGGAACTCAACAGGGGAAGAAAACGTCTCGGCTCGGCGGACACGCGGCCTCCAGTCACTCGGTCAGGGGAACGAAGGTGACGTTAGGTGCGCAATACGAGCGTCGGTGATCCGCCAAGTGAACGGTTGGCGACACCTCGGTGTCTCCACTTGCGCTACCGGCTGGCTCAGACCAATGTTGAATCGCTCTGCGCACAGCGCCCAGATTCGCACGCCGGTATGACGAAGGCCACCCTCACGCATCTCGCGCGCGAAGGTGGCCCCGGCTTGGTGTCGCCGAACGTCAGCGTTCGACCTCGCCGTTGATGAACTTCTCGACCGCGTCGCGGGCGGTGGAGTCGTCGTACTGCACCGGCGGCGACTTCATGAAGTAGGACGAGGCCGAAAGCAGCGGGCCACCGACACCGCGATCCTTGGCGATCTTGGCCGCGCGAACGGCGTCGATGATGATGCCCGCCGAGTTCGGCGAGTCCCACACCTCGAGCTTGTACTCCATGTTGAGCGGCACGTCGCCGAAGGCGCGTCCTTCGAGCCGCACGTAGGCCCACTTACGGTCGTCGAGCCACTGCACGTAGTCGGAAGGGCCGACGTGCACGTTGCCCTTGCCGAGGTCCCTGTCGATCTGCGAGGTGACCGACTGCGTCTTGGAGATCTTCTTCGACTCCAGTCGCTCCAGCTCCTTCATGTTCTTGAAGTCCATGTTCCCGCCCACGTTGAGCTGCATGGTGCGGTCGAGCTGGACACCCCGGTCCTCGAACAGCTTCGCGAGCACGCGGTGCGTTATCGTCGCACCGACCTGCGACTTGATGTCGTCGCCGACGATCGGGACACCGGCCTGCTCGAACTTCGCAGCCCATTCCGGGTCGGAGGCGATGAACACCGGGATCGCGTTGACGAACGCGACACCCGCGTCCAGTGAGGCCTGCGCGTAGTAGCGGGCGGCCTCGGTGGAACCGACAGGAAGGTAGGAGACGAGTACGTCGACCTCCGCGGCCCGCAGCGCGGCGACCACATCCACCGGTTGCTCGTCGGACTCCTGGATCGTCTCCTGGTAGAAGCGGCCGAGCCCGTCCAGCGTCGGGCCACGCTGCACGCTCACCCCGAGCGGCGGCACATCACAGATCTTGATCGTGTTGTTCTCGCTGGCGAGGATCGCCTCGGAAAGGTCTTGCCCCACCTTCTTGGCGTCCACGTCGAAAGCCGCCACGAACTCGACGTCACGCACGTGGTACTCGCCGAACTGCACATGCATCAGCCCAGGCACGCGCGAGCGCGGGTCGGCGTCGCGGTAATAGTGGACCCCTTGAACCAGCGATGCCGCACAGTTGCCGACGCCAACGATGGCCACCCTCACGCGGCGGTTCTCGCCCATGCCGGTATCTCCCTTACTCGTGTTCGGTGTGGTAGGTCGTTTCCGAGCCGCGGCTCGAGGTCTGCTGCCCTCGCTGCTCGGCTTGTTCGTGCGCGATCAACTCGTTGAGCCAGCGCACTTCCCGCTCGCTTGCCTCCAGCCCTAGCTGGTGCAGCTCACGGGTGTAGCGGTCGATCTTCTCCTCGGCCCTGGCCAACGCTGCCCGCAGACCTTCACGTCGTTCCTCGACCCGGCGTCGCCGCCCCTCGAGGATGCGCATCCTGACGTCGGCGGGTGTCCGCGAGAAGAACGTCAGGTGGACGCCGAAGCCCTCGTCGTCCCACGTCTGCGGCCCGGCGTCGACGAGCAGTTCGGCGAACCGCTCCTTGCCCTCCGCCGTAAGCTTGTAAACCCGCTTGGCCCGGCGGTTCCAGCCGGTTGAGGTGTCGGCCGCCTCCTCGGTGATCAGACCCGCCCGCAGTAACCGACGCAGCGTCGGATACAGCGAGCCGTAGGAGAAGGTGCGGAACATGCCAAGCGTCTCGTGCAGACGTTTGCGCAGCACGTAACCGTGCATGGGCGCGTCGTGCAGAAGCCCGAGAATCGCGAACTCCAGCACATCGCACCCCCTTTCCGGAACGAAACGCCGCCGCCCGGCGTTGCCGCTCACAGGCGACCGGGCGTGGAATACCCAACCTACCGCGCGATTATATCGGCTCGATACATCGAAGTGGCGTAGTTAACCTCCGGGGCATGTCACACGCCGGAGTTGTTCATCAGATCGTTATGAATCTCTCGGCATGTCCGGTTGGTGGCGACCAGGCACCCGGCGAGCTTCTGGTCATGGCCCCCCGGAATGCACGTACTCTGTTGAGGTGCGAAACCAGCGGCAGGTCGTCGACTACGCGCTACAGCGCCGTGCGCTGCTCGCCGAGGTCCACTCCGGCCGAGTCAGCACCATGGATGTCTGCGACGCCACCCCTTACCTGCTCAGTGCTGCGAAGTTCCACGGCAGCCAGAGCGGCAACACCTGCCCGGTGTGCCGCAGGGAACCGCTCACCGACGTGTGCTGGGTCTACGGCGACGAACTGAAGCACGCGGCCGGCTCGGCACGCGCACCCGAGGAACTCGAGCGGATGGCCAACCTTTTCGGTGAGTTCACCGTTTACGTCGTGGAGGTCTGCAGGTCGTGCGGGTGGAACCATCTCGTGCGCTCATACGTCCTTGGGACTGGAACACCACACCCTGGGTCACGCAGGACCGCAGGTCAGTGAACGAGGACACGGGCCGCACACTGGTCCGGGCAACGCACGTAGGGTTCGTTCCGCAGAACGGCGTACCCCGACGCGCCGATCTGGGAGGTTCTTGAGTGAGCGACCACGGAAATCGCCGCTGGCCTGAGCAAGAGCCGGGCCAGGGCAGGCACGGTCAGCGATCGGCCGGTGACTCAGCGGTTCCCCGGTGGCCCACCGGCGACGAGCCCGCTCGACAGCCGAGGCAGCCACGCAGGCCACAGCAACAACCGGGTCAGCCGCCACGGCAACCTCGCCCGCCTCGGCACAACCCGGCCGCCCAACAACCCGCCTCGCCGCAGTGGCCAGGAGAGGCAGGCGCGCAACGGCCTGCACGGCCGCAAGGTCCGCAACGGCCACAGCAGACACAACGGACACAGCGGCCGCAGGGCGGTCGCGCGGCGCCACCCCCCGGACAGCGGCAGCAGAACCCGCCACCACAGGGTGCGCGCCCGCCGGGGACGCCGCCCTCGAGAGCTGCTCGCGGGGAACCGCCCACGCAGCAGGTCAGAAGGCCACGGCAAGGTCGTGCGGGAGCGGTTCCCGCAACCGCGGCAGCGGCGACAGCGGGTCAGGAAGAACGCGAGCCGGAGCTGATCACCCACCGTGCCTACAACGGCACCAGCCGCGATGGCGACGGGTACGACCGGCGCTGGTCCGACGAGGAGGAGCAGCGGTCGCACGAGTCCGGTTTCGACGACGACGAACCACCCGGCAGGAGGGGTAAGGCCCCGTTGACACCGGCGCAACGCAGGAAACGCCGCTGGAAGTTCATCAGGCGCGGGCTGTACGCGTTCGTCGGGCTGTTCATGGTGTTGCCCGCGATCGCGTTCGCGATCACCTACTTCCTCGTCGAGGTTCCCTCGCCAGAGGAGGTCGCCGCCGACCAGGCCAAGGTAGTGACCTACTACTACGCCGACGGCAAGACGGAGATGGGACGCGACATCCCGCCGGACGGCGGTAACCGGCAGATCCTGAAATCCGAAGACGTCACGGCGGTCGTGCGGCACGCCGTCTACGCCGCCGAGGACGCCACCTTCGAGACCAACGCGGGCTTCGACATCACCGGCATCATGCGCGCCGTCTGGAACCAGGCGACCGGAGGCGTCGGCGGCGGTTCCACGATCAGCCAGCAGTACATCAAGGTCGCCACCGAGAACGACGAATACTCGGTCACACGTAAATGGACGGAGCTCGTCAAGGCGTTCAAGATGAACAACGAGCAGTCCAAGGACGAGATCATCACCGCCTACCTCAACACGATCTACTTCGGGCGCGGCGCCTACGGCATCCAGACAGCGGCACAGGCCTACTACGGCAAGGACGCCAAGGACCTCGACGCCTCAGAGGCGGCGCTGCTCGCGGGCATGATCCAGCAGCCGGGGCGTTCGGAGAACCCGGAGGTCCGCCAGCAACGCTGGAGCTACGTGATGGACCAGATGGTGGCCAACGGTTGGCTGCGGCAGCAGGATCGTGCCACGGCCAAGGTGCCGGAGCTGATCCCGGTGGACCAGGCCAAGCCGGAGACAATCACCGGACCCGACGCCTACATCAAGTACCGCATCAAGGCCGAACTCGAGGCCAAGGGCTATCCAGAGGAAAAGGTGCAGTCCAACGGCTACAAGATCTACACCACCATCGATCCACGAGCGCAGGACCTCGCCAAGAAGGCCGTCAACACCGTGATGGAGGGCGAGCCGGAGAAGCTGCGCGAAGCGCTGGTGGCCGTCGATCCGAAGACCGGGGCCGTGCGCGCCTACTACGGCGGGCCGAACAAGCCAGGCGTGGACGAGTACGACTGGGGCAACGCGCAACGCAACCCCGGTTCGTCCTACAAGCCGTTCGACCTGGTCGCGCTGCTGCAACGCGGCAAGGGGCTCGGCGAGGTCTACGACGGCAGTTCGCCGAGGAAGTTCGGCAACACGGTGGTGCGCAACTCCGAAGGCGGCCAGTGTCCGCGATGCACCGTGGCCGAAGCCATGGAACGTTCGGTCAACACGGTGTTCTACGACATCGTCGTGAACGAGGTCGGCCCGCAGTCGGTCGCCGAGGCGGCGATGCAGGCGGGTATCCCGGAGAAGGGACCGAGCAGGGAAACCATGCCCAGCCCCGACGGCAACATCTCCATCGGCGGTGGCACCACGGAGGTCACGCCCACCCAGATGGCTGGCGCCTACGCCACCTTCGCCTCGGGCGGCATCCGGCACGAGACCCACTTCGTCGCCAAACTCACCACCGCCGACGGCGAGGTGCTGTTCGACGAGACCGGTGAGGCGGCAACGCAAGGTGAGCCCGCCTTCTCCGACGACCCGGAGAAGAGCAAGCAGATCGCGGGCAACGTCACCGAGTCGCTCAAGCCCGTGCTGACCCACTCGGACCTGGAGTGCGCGGACGACCGCGACTGTGCGGGCAAGACCGGAACGCACCAGTACGAAGCGCCCAACGGCGAGTACGTCAACGAGAACGCACAGGCCTGGATGGTCGGGTACACGCCGCAGATCTCGGCCGCCGTCTGGGTCGGCACCGGCGGCAACGAACCGATCCGCAACGCCGCGGGCGGCCGGATCTACGGCAGTGGGCTGCCCGGTGAGATCTGGAAGGAGTTCATGGACTCCTACCTGGAGGGCATGCCGGAGGAGAAGTTCGACGAGGTCGAGCCAATCGGCAAGGTCCCGACCGAAGAGGTCGAGGACGACTCGTCGCCTACGAGCACCGCCCCGACCACCACGCTCCCGACGACCACGACCGAGTTGCCGACACCGACGCATCCGACCGGACCACCGACCGAAACCATGACCGACACGGAGACGAGCACGTCGGAGGAGGAGCCGGAGCGGCCGACCATCCTGCCGGGCTGGGGCAGAAACACCGCCTCCGACACACCCACCAACTAGCCGAGCACCACACTCGGCGGTGTCGTGCTCGTGAGCCGTAACATGCGGCAGGTGTCCAGCGATACTCCTGGTTCGTCCTCGGCGACAGCCGAGACGAGAACGCCCGACACGAGGACGCTCGACACGTCCGAGCGCGTCGTACCGAGTTGGACGGAGCCGATCGTGGCCGCGGCCACCCGGCCCGTGGGTGGGCCGCTCGGCTCGCACGCCGCGGTGGGCAGGCAGTGGTTCTGGACACCGTTACGGGTGGGGCTGCTGCTCGCCGTCCTGGCATTGACGGCGGGCTGGTTCGGCAAGGCGGCCTGCATCCAGCAGTACGTCAACGACCAGGGACAGGCGGAGCTGGACTGGCGCTCCGGCAGGCCGTACGTGGCGATGTGCTACTCCGACATCGTTCCGCTATACACCGCCGAGCGGCTCGACCGCGGTGACACCTTCCCGTACGCGACCAGCTGGATCGAGAACCAGGGCACGCCGTCGGAGCAGGTGCGGTACATGGAGTACCCCGTGCTCACCGGCATGTTCCAGTGGGTGAACGCCAAACTGGCTCACGGCTGGAGCGACGCGGCCGAATCCGGCTGGCTGCCGGGTGCGCTGCCGGTCGCGGTGTACTTCAACATCACCGCGCTCTTCCTGGCCGTGGCGTGGCTGGTCACGGTGTGGGCAGTGGCCAGAACCGCACGCCGCCGGATATGGGACGCCACGCTTGTGGCGATCTCCCCACTGGTGATCGTGCACGCGTTCACCAACTTCGACGCGCTTTCCGCAGCGTTCGCGGCCTCCGCCCTGCTGGCATGGGCAAGACGCAGACCCGCGCTCGCGGGCGTGCTGCTCGGCATCGGCGCTGCGGCGAAGATGTACCCGCTGCTGCTGCTGGGCCCGCTGCTGGTGCTGTGCCTGCGGGCGGGGAAGTTACGCGCCTGGGCGGTAACGGCAGCCGCCACCGCGGGCACCTGGGCGCTGGTGAACCTGCCGTTCATGGTGTGGCTGCGCACGGGCTGGGAGGAATTCTTCCGGCTCAACACCCAACGCGGTATGGACCCGGACTCGCTGTACAACGTCATCTCCTACTTCACCGGCTGGGCAGGCTTCGACGGGCCGCTGGCGCCGGGTGAGACACCGACCGTGCTGAACACGGTCAGCGGCGCGCTCTTCCTCGCCGCCTGCGCGGGGATCGCCTACGTCGGACTCACCGCGCCCACCCGTCCCCGGCTGGCGCAGTTGAGTTTCCTCGTGGTGGCGGCGTTCCTGCTGACGAACAAGGTGTGGAGCCCGCAGTACTCACTGTGGCTGGTGCCGCTGGCGGTACTGGCGATCCCGAGGTGGCGGTTGCTGTTGACCTGGATGCTGGTCGATGCCCTGGTGTGGGCGCCGCGCATGTTCTACTACCTGGGCGTGGACAACAAGGGCCTGCCGCAGGGCTGGTTCCTCGGCACGGTCGTCGTGCGCGACGCGCTGGTGATCCTGCTGTGCGTCCTCGTGCTCAGGGAGATTTACCGGCCGTCCACCGACCGTGTCCGCGCGACCGGCGACGACGACCCCACCGGTGGCGTACTCGAGGGTGCCGCAGATGCCTTCGTGGTGCGTGGCCCCGGCAGGCGCCTGCGCGTCGATCCGCTAGCCGAGCCCGCGCAGGAAGTCGATGTCAGCCGCCTGGCCGTCGGCGGGAGTTTCCACGATCACGGGCGCACCGGCGGCCTTCGCCACGGCGGCCAGTAGCGCGGGATCGATCGTGCCGTCGCCACCGACGACGTTGGCGTGGCGGTCGCGTTGCGAACCACGCGGGTCGCGGGAGTTGTTGAGATGCACCAGGTCGATGCGCCCGGTGATGGCCAGCACGCGCTCGACCGTCTCACCCAACTCCCAGCCGGCGGCGTGCGCGTGGCAGGTGTCAAGGCAAAAGCCCGCGTCGAACTCCGCGACGGCCTCCCACAGGCGGGCAAGCATGTCCAGGTCGCGGGCCATGGCGTTCTCCCCGCCCGCGGTGTTCTCGATGAGGATCGGCACGGCGAACCCGCCCTGCTCGGCCTGCCGCTGGAACAGCTTGCGCCAGTTGGCGATGCCCTCGCTCGCGTCCTCGCCCTTGCGAACGTGCCCGCCGTGCACGACCAACCCCCTCGCGCCGGTTTCGCGCGCGGCATCGGCGTGCTGGGTGACGGTCTTGCGCGACGGAATGCGGATGCGGTTGTTCAGCGAGGCGACGTTGAGCACGTAGGGGGAGTGGATGTAGACGGCGATCCCGGATTCGGCGAGTTCACGCGCCTGCTGATGTGGTTGCGGCTTCTTCCAGCCCTGCGGGTCGGAAAGGAAGAACTGCACGGCACCGGCCCCCCGCTCACGGGCGGCGGACAGCGGGTCGTCGTCACGAACATGGGCACCGATCAGCATTGCCGCAAGGGTAGCGATTCGCGCCGACAGTCATCGAGTACGGTAGCCGTGTTCGGCGAACTTCACCGAGAGCACACACTTACGCACGGTCCGCCAGAAGACGGAGGCGAGGAGCTCATGGAGACGGCCTTTCGCCAGCACACGGCCCGCCTCGGCGGCACAGCGGTGGTGATGGCCGCCGCCGCGCTGCTGGTCTCACCGGGCACCGCGGCCGCCGACGACACCGAGGACGGCCCCGTCGTGGTGGGAAGCTGCGCGACGGCGCTGCGCGACGCCGAAGGCACGCCGCTGACCTTCGACGCGGGCGCGCTGCTCGGCAGGCCGGGCGTTGTGGACGTCGGGCTCGGCAAGGACTCCGATGCGCTGCTTTCACTTCCGTTGCGGCAGACGTTGGATCGGCTGGGCGTAACCGAGGCGGAGCTCGTCGTCAGCATGGCGGGCGAGATCTGCGAAACCGCCAAGACCACGGTGAACGGACTGACCGCATCGCTGCGGCAGGCCCTGCCCGCCGAGCGACCGACAGAACCCACAACGCCGCCCGCAGAGCCCGCAGAGCCGCCCACGGAACCCGCACCCGCGGAGCCCGCTGACCCCGCTCCGGCACCCGAGCCGCCGCGGGCCCCGGCGGCCGGGCCCGAACCCGATCTCGCTCCCGCACCGATCGCGTTCGTCCATGCGGGTCATTTCACGGACGCCGGACAGACCGGACCCCGCTCCAGTGTCGACTCCGCCGCCCTCCCGCCTGCCGCCGCCGTCCCGCCACCCGCACCGCCTGAGGGCGCGGGCCCGGGCAACGCGGGCGGCCAGGAACGCACACCCACGCTGACCACACCCGACGCCGAGATCAGGACGGCGATGTCGGACCGCGAAACACCCGGCCGACTGCCGGTGTTGCTCGCCGTGCTCGCGCTGGTCGTGGTCACCGGCGCGCTCACCCGGGTCTGGCTGCGCCGCGAAACCTGGTGACGCCGCCACGACCGTGCGTCACGCCCGGCCGACCGCGTCGTTGTGCTGTTGTGGCGTGAGGCCGGGAGGCGAAGATGCGACGGACGAAGGCCAGGACAGCAGCGGCGGGTGCGGCGGTATTCGTGCTCGCGGGGTCGGCATCGCTGGCGCTGCCGGAGGTGGCGCGGGCGGAAACCAGGTCGGTCCCCTGCGGCGGAACCGTCACCGCCGAGCCGGGCGATCACATTGTCGCCGTCGGTCCACTCGGAGTGAGGCTCGATCTCGGCGTGGTGACCAGCGGGGTCACCACGCTGGTCAGCGGGCTGTGCAAGGTGACGGTCAAGGTCGTCGAGCCGGTTCCGGTGGGGGGCGAGCCACTGGCCGACGCGGTCGAGGGCACCACGTCCACGACCGCCGATGCCGTGGACGGTGTCGCGGGCGCACTGTCGTCCGGCACCCAGCCCGCTCCTGCCGCGCCCGGTGCGGGCGAGCCCGCGCCGTCGGGTTCACCCGGTGGCCGGAGTACCTCGGGGGAGGCGTCACGGACCGGGCAGGGCGACCAGCAGTCCGTGCCCGCACCGAACAGTCCGGTCGTCGGCGGTGCGGCCCTACCCGGGTCGGGCTGGTCGACGTTCGGAATGCCCGCCGCGTTCGGATTCGGCTACGGCTATGGCACGCCGTCGACGTCCGCGCTTTTCACGCCCGCGCCGGGACTGCGCTACGGCGGGCAGATTCCCGGATATTCGCCGGAATTCGGGCTCCTCGGTCAAGACGCCGGCCGTGACAACGGTTCGGGAGCCAATCCTGGTGCGGCGCGGGCGCTTCCCGCCACCTCCGGCGGCGTCGGTGACGCCACCGGTCCCGCGGCGATTCTCGCCGTGCTGGCATTGTCGGGCGTTACCGCGGCTCTGGTGCGCACGTGGGTGCTACGTCGCACAGCGCCATAATTCCAACCGGCGTATCTTCTTCGAGCGCTCGTCGTTTGTTTCTTTGACATACCGCCAATTCCGGAGGACGTAGCCCGTGCGGATCAGGCCCCCCGCCCTCGCAAGGACCATGCGCAAGGCGCTCACGACTACGGCCGTCGCCGCGGCGGTCGGTGGCCTCACCGTGCTCTCCGGCGGCACAGCGGCCGCGACCACTCTGGTTACCGACACCTGCACCTCGGCCGTCGCCGGGCAGATCGGCGATCAGATCGCCATTCCAGGCACGTCGGTGAAGGACCTGGTCCGGCAGGGCGCGATTGAGGCGAAAACGGTCATCATCGTGCACGACCTGACCATCTGGCCCGACCACCTCGCCAACCAGGTCGCCAAGAAGCAACTCACCGTCGGCACCGTGCCGGACGCGCGGACCGCGACGATCAGCGGGCAGGCAATCGGGGCGGCGGTGAAGAAGGCGCTCGAGGGCTCGGCCGGGCTCGGGATACTTCCTGCCACGCAGCAGACCACACTCGACACCATCGCGAAGAAGGTGGCGGGCAGCTGTGGGCTCACCTTGTCGGCCACCAACTACTCCGCACCCTCGCAACCGGGTCGGCAGTCACCAGGCGGGCAACAAGGCTCGGCTCCGTCCTCCGGATATGCCACGCCGGGTACCCAGGGCTACGCCGCTGGGGGCAACGGCTCACTTCAGGGCACGGGCGACACGCGCGCCGCACGCAGGGACTACGGCGGTATCCCGGCCGTCTCCGCTCCGAGCGCTGGTATCTCGGTGCCCCCGAACCTGCGTTACCCGCCGTCCAGCGGTGTGCCCGGCCAGCCGAACTCGCCCGAGTTCGGCATCCTCGGCGCCGAGCAGGGACAGGGCGGCCAGCCCGACGACGTGCGCAACGCGGGCAACGCCGCCGCGCTCGCGGCGAGCGACTCCGCCGACCAGGTACAACTGCCGATGCTGCTCGCCGTGGTGGCGCTGGCGGGCGTGACCGCAGGCCTCGTGCGTACCTGGGTGCTTCGGCGCGTGTCCTAGCAGGTAGCGGCTCCCGCACCGGGCAGCCCTGCCGGGAGTGCCCTGCCACGGCGTGGCTAGACTGGTCCGCTGACAACCCTCCTGTCACGGAACGTCCGTGACCGCTGTAGCCCATAGGAGGTGAGTGGTTGTGTCACGCCATTACGAGGTAATGGTCATCCTTGACCCCGCGCTCGACGAGCGTACGGTCGCGCCGACGCTGGAAAACTTCCTCAACGTGATCCGCACATCGGGCGGAAACGTGGAGAAGGTGGACGTCTGGGGCCGCCGCAGGCTGGCATACGAGATCAAGAAGCACGCGGAGGGCATCTACGCCGTGCTCGATCTCTACTCCGAGCCGGACGCCGTCGCGGAACTCGACAGGCAGCTTTCGCTTCAGGAGACGGTGCTGCGCACCAAGGTCGTCAGGCGCGAGCCGCCGCGCGGCGCCAAGGCCGCCAAGAAGAACGCCGCGAAGGTCTGAGGCGGGCAGCGCGATGGCTGGAGACACCATCATCACGGTGGTCGGCAACCTCACCGCCGACCCGGAGCTGCGGTTCACGCCATCCGGCGCCGCGGTCGCGAACTTCACGGTCGCGTCCACGCCACGCACCTTCGACCGCCAGACCGGCGAGTGGAAGGACGGCGAAGCCCTGTTCCTGCGCTGCAACATCTGGCGGCAGGCTGCCGAGAACGTCGCCGAGACCCTCACCAGGGGTGCCAGGGTCATCGTGCAGGGCAGGCTGAAGCAGCGCTCGTTCGAGACCAAGGAGGGCGAGAAGCGCACGGTGGTCGAACTCGAGGTCGACGAGATCGGACCGTCTCTGCGCTACGCCACCGCGAAGGTCAACAAGGTGAGCCGAGGCAGCGGTGGCGGCGGGTTCGGTGGCGGCGGCAGTAGCGCGCCTGCCGACGACCCGTGGGGCTCCGCGCCGCCCGCGGGCGGTGGCGGTGGCTTCTCCGACGAACCGCCGTTCTGACGCGCCACCCGAGCAAGCAACCACAAGAATCGTTCCCCAGGAGTAGATCGTGGCGAAGCCACCCGTTCGCAAGCCGAAGAAGAAGGTCTGCGTTTTCTGCAAGGCCGAGAAGAAGGGCCACCCCGAGCCCATCGACTACAAGGACACCAACCTGCTGCGCAAGTACATCTCCGACCGCGGCAAGATCCGTGCCCGCCGCGTGACCGGAAACTGCAGCCAGCACCAGCGTGACATCGCCATTGCGGTCAAGAACTCCCGCGAGATGGCGCTGCTGCCCTACACCTCCACCGCTCGCTGAGAAAGGGAGTCAGAAATGGCGAAGATCATCCTGACGACCGACGTGGCGAATCTCGGAGGCCCGGGCGACATCGTCGAGGTCAAGGACGGTTACGCGCGTAACTACCTGCTCCCCCGCGGCTACGCCATCACGGCCACCAAGGGCGCGGAGAAGAACGTGCGCATCATCCGCCGGGCGCAGGAGGCCAGGCGCATCCGCGACCTCGACCACGCCAGGGAGATCAAGGCCAAGCTGGAAGAGCTCAGTCCGGTCAACCTGTCGGCGAAGGCGGCGCAGGGATCGAAGAAGCTGTTCGGCTCGGTCACCTCGGCCGACATCGTCTCGGCCATCAAAGCTGCCGGGGGACCGCAGTTGGACAAGCGTGTCATCCAACTCGGCCAGCACATCAAGACCCTCGGCAAACACGAGGTGAGCGCGAACCTGCACCCACAGGTGAAGGCAAGCGTGCAAATCGAGGTCACCGCGAAGTAGGCGGCAACACCTCTCCTCTCGATGCCGGCGGCGGGACCCCGATCGGGTCCCGCCGCCGTTTTGATTTCTTCTCCCGCGCCCGGAACGCGACGAAGAGTGCGTACGTCCTAGCTCCGGGCGCGCGCCGCCCCTTGACGACGGACGAGCTGCGCCGGGTGCTCCACCTGCCGAGGCTCGGCGGCGGAAGCCTGTACGTCGCGGTCAGGGACCGCACCGGGCGCCGGGTGCGGGTGCGGCGACCGGTGAACTACATCGACACCAGCGAGGTCGGTGGCTGACCGAGGAAGTGCCCGGAAGTGGTGAGCCGTTGATCGCCTTCAATCCGGCCGCGCCGGAACTGCTCGCCGACCGGTTACGCACCGCTCTGGGTACGTTACTCCATGCTTGAGGGTTGCCCACCCGTTCAGCCCAGCGAGTGGTTACACAACCGTCCGTAGCCTTTTCCACAGGGCCCGCTTGCGCCTGGTGACAACGCCGTGCCGCGACACGCCGAGAGGCCTGTTTCGCGCGACACGCCGTAATACGCTCAACAAAGTTCTCCACAGCTTGCCCACAGGGTATGACCAGCAGAAACAGGTTGCCGACCACAGTTTTTCCCCAAGTTGTGCACAGGGTCTGGCGAGGTTGTGATTCGTTGAGCGCCTTCATCAACAGGTTGTCCACAGGTCGATCCACACGTGACTTTGCGCTGCTCCTTCCGAGCGATCTAGCGTGCCCCGTCGGATGCGCGAAACGCGGCCGCGACGACCGTGTTCCCGACCCGCGATCCGATACAATTTCGAACGAGTGTTCGATCGACCAGTTGGGAGGTGCCCGTACCGTTGGCGATCACCGACGACCGCGGTCCCGCGTTCGCCCCTGCCGAGCACGGCGGGTTCGAGCGCCAGCCACCGCAGGACGTGGCAGCGGAGCAGTCCGTGCTCGGCGGCATGCTGCTGTCCAAGGACGCGATCGCCGACGTGGTGGAGGTGCTGCGGCCAGGGGACTTCTACCGGCCCGCACACCAGGCCGTGTACGACTGCGTGCTCGACCTGTACGGCCGAGGTGAGCCTGCCGACCCGATCACCGTCTCGGCAGAACTCGAGCGACGCGGGGAGCTCAACCGGGTGGGCGGCGCACCGTACCTGCACACGCTGATCGCCACGGTGCCGACGGCCGCCAACGCGGGCTACTACGCACAGATCGTCGCAGAGAAGGCGATCCTGCGCAGGCTCGTCGAGGCCGGAACGCGCATCGTGCAGTACGGCTACGGCGCGGACGGCTCCGACAACAACGACATCAACGAAGTGGTCGACCGTGCGCAGGCGGCCATCTACGACGTCACGGAGCGGCGCACCAGTGAGGACTACGTCGCGCTGGAGGAACTGCTCCAGCCGACCATGGACGAGATCGACGCCATCGCGTCGAGAGGAGGCACTGCGCAGGGGGTGCCCACCGGGTTCGCGGACCTCGACGAGGTCACCAACGGCCTGCATCCGGGGCAGATGATCATCGTTGCGGCCAGGCCCGGCGTCGGCAAGTCCACGCTCGGCCTCGACTTCGCCAGGTCGTGCTCGATCAGGCACGGACTCAGCAGCGTGATCTTCTCCCTGGAAATGAGCCGCACCGAGATCGTCATGCGCATGCTGTCGGCCGAGGCACGTATCCGGCTTGCCGACATGCGAGGTGGGCGCATGTCCGATGACGACTGGACCCGGCTGGCCAGGCGAATGAGCGAGATCAGCGAGGCTCCGCTGTTCATCGACGACTCACCGAACCTGACCATGATGGAGATCCGAGCCAAGGCGCGGCGGCTCAAGCAGCGCAACGACCTCAAGCTCATCGTCGTCGACTACATGCAGCTGATGACCTCCGGCAAGCGGGTGGAGTCGCGGCAGCAGGAAGTCTCGGAGTTCTCCCGGCAGCTCAAGCTGCTCGCCAAGGAACTCGAGGTGCCGGTGGTGGCGATCAGCCAGCTCAACCGTGGCCCGGAGCAGCGAACCGACAAGCGTCCCATGCTCGCCGACCTGCGCGAGTCCGGCTCGCTGGAGCAGGATGCCGACATGGTGATGCTGATCCACCGGCCGGACGCCTGGGAACGGGACGACCCGCGTGCAGGCGAGGCGGACCTGATCCTCGCCAAGCACAGGGCGGGCCCGACGAGCACGATCAGTGTCGCGCACCAACTGCACTACAGCCGCTTCACCGACCTGGCGCAGGAGTAGCGCCGACGCGGCGAGGTCAACTGGCGGTCCGCTTACTCATCCGCGCGAGGAAACGCTCTGTGTCGATGATCGCCCGGCGGTGGCTGCCTCGGCAGACCGTGGCCGCGTCGTCGAAGGCGTGCACGGTGAAGGTGAGCTGTCGGCGGTCCACGTTGCTCAGTTCGGCTTGGACGGTGAGCAGGCCGCCGACGGGCGTGGGGGCCTCGTGGCTGAGGTCGACGTGAATTCCGAGCGTTTGCTCACCGTCGTCGAGATGGCCTGCCAGGACGCGGATGCAGGTCCATTCCACGATGCCGACGAGAAAGCCGGTGGCCAGCACGGGGGGTAGCGCTTTGAACTCCTCGGACTCCGGCAGCAGATACGGCACCGTGCGCTCGGCAGGTACAACGTATTCCAGCTGGGCGGTCAGTCCTGGCCGCAGTGACGCCTTCACATGTCCTCCTGATGCTGTGGCTGTTCGAGGTCGTCAGTCCCCGGTAGCGACGACTCCCGCCTTCTCGATCATCAGCACGGCGCTGCGGACAGCAGCGACAGGCCGGTGCAGCATCCCGGCCGGAACGGCGAACGCCTGCCGGGGGCCGAGATGCACGGTATCCGCACCGTCGAGTTCGATGTGGAACTGCCCGTCCAGAACGAGGAAGAACTCGTCCTGCTCGTCATGCTTGTGCCAGTGGAACTCGCCTTGCATGACGCCCAGCCGCACCAGGACACCACCGATCTGCAGCAGCGTCTGGTTGTACCAGGCAACATCGACCTTGTCGATCAGCGCTTGCACATCCATCGTCTGCAGCGTGGTGAACAGCGGCTCGTAGTGAATGTCGTAGTCGTGCTGTGGCACAGCTGCTCCAGGTTCAGGTGTGTGGTGGTCAGGTGTGTGGTGGTCAGGCGTGACGGTGATGGGCGCTACCCGGGGTGCGGCCAACCGGACGTAATCCTCGGTGGCCAATGCGATCGAGCGGTCCAGCCTCGCGGCGTTGAAGAACAGCTCCGGCTTTTCAAGCAGGGCCGGATCGACCACCACTTCCAGGCGAGGGTGATAGCTGAACGGAAGCACGGTGCCGCTCATGCTTCCGGCCAGTTCCTCGGCCCTGTCCTTGCCCGCAAAAGCCACATAGGTCCCGCCGAACAGTTTCTTCACCGCCTGCAGATCCACGCGGGCGTCACCGGGCACCACCGCCAGCACATACCGGCTCTGCTTCTTGCCGACCTTGACCATGACGATCAGGCACTTGGCGGCCAGCGCGACATCATGCCCGCGAAGGGCGCTGACCAGATCGGTGCGGCCCTCAGGCTCGTGGTCGATCAGTCGGTAACGCGCGCCGTGAGCGTCCAGATCAGCCAGCAGACGCCCATACAGCTCCGGCACAGGTGCCGCGATATCGCCGCAGGAGTCACCAGTCACTGCTCAACAACTCCTTGGCTTGCGCGATGCGCGCTTCATCACGCTGGTAGAAGACCCACTGCTTGACCTTCTTGCCTCGGACGAGCCCGGCATGACTGAGGATCTTCATATGCTCGCCGCACGTCGGCTGACTCACACCGAGCTTGTCGGCGATGAAAACGGAACAGACCCCGTCACGGACCAGATCGCCATCACGTTGCGGTGGGAAGTGGCGCTCCGGGTCACGTAGCCACTGCAAGATCATCAGACGCTTGTCGTTGGCCAGGGCTTTGACCAGATCCACATCAAGCACATAGCTATTGTGCCAATTAGCTAATCAACTGTCTACTTTCCGGATACAAGCAGCCACCACCTACGTTGCCGATCGTGACGGCGTGGACCGGCCCGCATACGCGGGCTCGGGACAACGATCCGTGCAACGACCAGCGAGGATGCGCGGCAACGATGCTCACGGCCGTTGCGGCCCGGATGGAGGCCGGCCTGCTGAGCCGAATCGAACAATGCTCCCGGCCCGCTCCACCGTTGGGCTAAGATGAAGTTGAAACTTCAATTTGGAGCGGCGGATGTCAGTCGAACCCGGCAGGATGCCAGTCCTCTACCTCAGCCACGGCGCGCCGCCACTGGCCGACGACGCCACCTGGACCCGGCAACTCGCGGATATCTCGGCAGGGCTGCCCCGCCCGAAAGCGGTGCTGATCGTGTCGGCCCACTGGGAGCGAGCACCGCTGACACTCGGCGCGACCACAACGGTGCCGCTCGTGTACGACTTCTGGGGCTTCGACGAGCGCTACTACCAGGTCCGGTATCCCGCTCCCGGAGCGCCCGCGCTCGCGAGCAGGGTGCGCGGGCTCCTGCACGGCACCGACACGCCCGTGCACGAGGACCCCGAACGCGGCCTCGACCACGGTGCCTACGTGCCGCTGGTGGAGATGTATCCGGAAGCCGACGTGCCGGTGCTGCAGGTGTCGATGCCGTCGCTCGACCCCCGGCGGCTGTACGACCTCGGGCGCAGGCTCTCGCCGTTGCGTGAGGAGGGGGTGCTGATCATCGGCAGCGGGTTCTTCACCCACAACCTCGCCGCACTACGCACGGTCGACGGCGTCGACTCCACGCCACCGACCTGGTCGGCCGAGTTCGACCACTGGGGACGTGAGGTACTCGAAGCAGGCGACATCGACTCGGTGCTCGACTTCGAAAGCAAGGCGCCCGCCGCCCGGCTGGCGCACCCACGCAGTGAACACTTCGCGCCGCTGTTCGTCACTCTCGGTGCGGGAGAGCACTCCGGCGCCGTCCGCACCGTCATCGACGGGTACTGGTACGGCCTGGCCAAGCGGTCGCTGCGACTCGGCTGAACACGGCAGCCTTCGCCAGGCGGTTGCACCGAGTTGGCGTCGCGGCGACAGCGTGCCCGCTACTGTGTGTCCGTGAGCGAGCCCGAACCCCATCACCGTAAAGCCGCGAACCGGACAGCGTCCGTGCTCGCCGAGGGGACCGACGTGACGGCGGCCGTGCCGAAGGGACTGCGCATCAGCGCCGCACTGGCGTGGCGGTTCCTCGTCGTCATCGCCGCCCTCTACGTCATCGGCTGGGTCGTCGGCTACCTCTCGGTGGCCGTCATTCCCGTCGCCATCGCCCTGCTGCTGGCCGCGCTGCTGGCGCCGGCTGTGCACCGGCTGGTGCGGTTGCGCGTACCGAGGGGGTTGGCGGCCGCGATCGTGCTGATCGCGGGCCTCGGGGCGGTCGGCGGGTTGCTGACTTTCGTCATCATCCAGTTCACCGACGGGCTGCCCGCGTTACAGCGCCAACTCAACGAGAGCCTCGACCAGATCGAGGACTGGCTCATCAACGGGCCGCTGCACCTGCGCGAGACGCAGATCGAGGAGTTCATCAACAACGCGATCGGGCTGATCCAGGAGAACCAGGCATCGATCACGGCAAGCGCGCTGACCACGGCGGGCACGGTCGGCGAGATCCTCACCGGCTTCCTGCTCACGCTGTTCGTCCTCATCTTCTTCCTGATCAACGGCGAGCAGATCTGGACCTTCCTGATGCGCGGTGTGCCCTCGGCTGTGCGGGCCCGCGCCGACACCGCCGGTCGGCGTGGATTCGCCTCCCTCGTCAGCTACGTACGCGCGACCGCTGCGGTCGCCGTCGTGGACGGCGTCGGCATCGGTATCGGGCTGTGGATCGTCGGTGTCCCACTGGTGGTCCCGCTGGCGACGCTGGTCTTCCTCGGGGCGTTCGTGCCCATCATCGGCGCCGTCGTCACCGGTGCCGTCGCCGTACTGGTGGCGCTGGTGACCAACGGGTTCGTCACCGCGCTCGTTGTGCTGGCCATCGTCGTCGGTGTGATGCAACTGGAAGGACACGTACTGCAACCGCTGCTGCTGGGTAGGGCGGTGAGGCTGCACCCGCTCGCCGTGATCCTCGCGATCACCGCGGGCCTGGTCGCCGCGGGCATTCCAGGAGCGCTGCTGTCCGTGCCGCTGCTGGCGATCCTCAACTCCGGAATCAAGTCGCTGGTCAACGAGCACCATCCGGACCCCGAGGCCGTCGACGTACTTTCCGACGCCGGTGCCCGCCCCGACACCGAGACCGACACCGACGCGGCCGATGGCGAGCGGGAGCGCGACCGGACATGACCCGGCGGCTGCGTGATCCGGCGACACCGCTTTGGTGGAGCACGATCGCGCTGCGCTGGGTGACTCTCGGCTTCGCACTCGGCGCGCTGCTCGTGCACCAGCACGGCTACCAACGCCCGTGGCTTGCGTGGGCGGCCTTCGGCGGCATGGTGGTGTGGACCGCTGTCACGAGCCTGTGCTACCTGCGTGGCTCGTCGCGTTTCGCGTGGCTCGTCGTCACCGACGTCGCCATCACCTGCGCGCTGATGCTGACCTCGCCGGTCGTGCTTTCCGACGCGCAGTACGCGCAGTTGGCGCCTCTGGTCACCACCGTGTGGGCGGCGGTGCCGCCACTGGCCGCGGGCGCCCGGTTCGGCGCCACGGGAGGTGTCGTCGCGGGCATCGTGGTGGCGGCCGCCACGGGATTCGCCCGCCAGGAGTTGACCCTCGACGTCGCGAGAGACGGGGTGCTGCTCACCGCGAGCGGGCTGCTGATCGGTATCACCGCGACCACGGCACGCCGCTCACAGGCAACGCTGGCACAGGCGATGCGTACCGAGGCGGCCACGGCGGAGCGGGAACGGCTGGCGCGCTCCATCCACGACAGCGTGTTGCAGGTGCTGGCCAGGGTGCGGCGAAGGGGCGCCGAACTCGGCGGGGAGGCGGCCGAACTCGCTCGACTGGCCGGCGAGCAGGAGATCGCGTTGCGAGCACTCGTCACCACAGGACATTCCGGCGCGTCGGACTCCGGCGACGCCGACCTGCGCGGCGCACTGCAACTGCTCGCGACCTCGAAGGTGCAGGTGTCCACGCCGGCTGGACAGGTGCGGCTGCCCAGGCACACCGTGACGGAACTGGTCGCGGCCACCAAGGAGGCGCTGTCCAACGTGGAACGGCACGCGGGCACCGAAGCCAAGGCGTGGGTGCTGCTGGAGGAACTCACCGAGGAGGTCGTGTTGACCATCAGGGACGACGGTCCCGGTATTGCGGCGGGACGGCTGGAACGTGCCGTGGCCGAAGGGCGGCTCGGCGTCGAGAACTCCATCAAGCGGCGCCTCGCCGCGCTCGGCGGTAGCTGCACGCTGGAGACCGAACCCGGTTCGGGCACCGAATGGGAGTTGCGGGTGCCAAGATCGAAACCACGGAGGGGAAGCCGATGACGATCTCGGTGATGATCGTCGATGATCACCCGATCTGGCGGGACGGGGTGGCAAGAGACCTCACCGAGCACGGGTTCGACGTCCGGGCGACTGCGGCCGACGCGGCCGCGGCGGTACGGATCGCCCGCACCGTCAGACCCGACGTCGTGCTGATGGACCTCAATCTCGGAGAGAGTTCGGGCGTGACCGCCACCCGCTGCGTCACGACGGAACTGCCTACCACGCGGGTGCTCGTGCTGTCGGCGAGCGGTGAGCACGACGACGTGCTGCAGGCGGTGAAGGCAGGCGCGTCGGGGTACCTGGTGAAGTCCGCGTCGGTCGCCGAACTCGTCGAAGCGGTGCGCCGGACCGCCGACGGTGACCCGGTGTTCACCGCGGGCCTTGCGGGCATGGTGCTCGGCGAGTACCGGCGCATGGCCGGCACCTCGCCCGGTTCACAACCACCGCCACCGCGCCTCACCGAACGCGAGACCGAGGTGTTGCGGCTGGTGGCGAAGGGACTGACAGCACGTCAGATCGCCACCAAGCTCGTCATCTCACATCGCACGGTCGAGAACCACGTGCAGTCGACCCTGCGAAAGCTACAGCTGCACAACAGGGTGGAACTCGCCCGCTACGCCATCGAGCACGGCCTCGACTCCTGAGGCGCGGGGGTGAATCTTCGGGGTGGCGTCGGGGTTTTCCCGGATTCGCCACGGCAGGCTGCGGCATAGCATCGGATTCGTGAGCGAGGCAGAGACCGGCGAGGCGAAGGTTCCCGACGAGCAGGAACGGCTGCGCAACCTGCGGGTGTCGGATGCCGAGCGCGAGCACGTGGTGCAACTACTGCAACAGGCCATCGGGCGCGGGTTGCTCGATCTCGACGAGTTCACCGAACGCACCGACACCGCACTGGCGGCGCGCACCCGCGGCGAGCTCAACGCCGTGCTGATCGATCTGCCCGGCCTGGTGCATCCCGACGCCGCGACGCGCGGTGGGCACACCTCCTCGCCGGAAGCCTCTCGCGCGGCGAGGGGTCAGCGGGTCGAACTGCGGGCACACGGCTCCTCACTGGTGCGCAAGGGGCGCTGGTTCGTACCAGCTGAGCTGCTGGTGGCCAACAAGTACGGAGAGACCAAGCTCGACTTCAGCGAGGCGGAGATCGCGGCACCCGTCGTACACGTCGAACTGGACGCCAAGTGGAGCGCGGTGCGCATTGTGATACCGGAGCAGGCAGCGGTGGATCTCAACGGGTTGACCGAACTCAAGTGGTCGGCCATCGACGACAAGACCAACTCCGCAGGCAAGGCGGGCACTCCGAGGTTCGTCTTCACCGGCAAGGTGAAGGGTGGGTCACTGTCGGTGCGTTACCCCCGCCGGGGATGGTTCTAGGCCTACCGGGTCCAGCCGCTCTAGCCGCCGGACGCAGCCGCCGCGCGTGCTGCCCGCGCCGTCGGTGCTGCCAACGCCGCCTGCGCCGCCTGGGCGCATTCCTGCGATGTCACGGCCGCCAGGCTCGCGCCCACGGCACGCACCGAGGCGGGATTCATCGAAAGGCTCGTCACACCCAACCCCACCAGAACGCGTGCCAGCAACGGGTCGGCCGCGGCCTCGCCGCACACGCCCGCCGGTTTCGCCGTCGCCGTCGCCGCCTCACCGACCAGAGCGATCAACCGCAGCAGCGCGGGCTGCCACGGATCGTTCAGAGTGGCCACCGCACCGAGTTGGCGATCGGCGGCGAAGGTGTACTGGGCGAGGTCGTTGGTGCCAACAGAGACGAAGTCCACCGCGTCGAGCACCTCTCGCGCCGTCAACGCGGCGGCAGGCACCTCGATCATCACGCCCGCGCGCGCGATCCCGGCGGCCCGGACCCGCTCGGCGAACCACGAGGCCTCCTCGGCGGTGGCCACCATCGGCGCCATCACGGAAACCTCGACCCCGGATTCGGTGGCCGCGCCCGCGATGGCATCGAGTTGGCGATCGAGCACGCCGGTGCGGTCGAACGCCACGCGGATGCCGCGTACACCGAGTGCGGGGTTGGGTTCGGGCTCCTGCGCAAGGAACCCCAGTGGTTTGTCGGCACCCGCATCCAGTGTGCGGACGACGACCGGCTTGCCCGCGAACGGTTCGAGCACCGCGCGGTAGGCGTCCTGCTGTTGCCGCACACCCGGCTCGTCATCGGCGTCGAGGTAGCAGAACTCGGTGCGGAAGAGCCCAACGCCTTCCGCACCGGCCTCGGCGGCCGCGCGAGCGTCACCGGGAGCACCGACGTTGGCGAGCACCTTCACCTCGCGGCCGTCAGCGGTCCTGCCTTCACCTTCCCACTCCGCGGCTCCCGCGACATGGCTGGCCACCGCGGGAGCCGAAGGGTCCGCCGACCGCACCGTGCCGGTGTCACCGTCGACGGCGAGCGCTTCGGCCTCCACCGCGAACACACCACGCACGGCCACCACGGCGGGAATCCCGAGCGAGCGCGCCAGAATGGCCGTGTGGCTGGTCGGCCCGCCCTCCTCGGTGACCAGCGCGAGCACCTTCTCCGGGTCGAGGCTCGCCGTGTCGGCCGGAGCGAGATCCCTTGCGATAAGCACGCTCGGGGTGTCCAGCTGGGGCACTCCCGGCGCAGCGATGCCGAGCAACTCGGCGATGATGCGGTCGCGCACGTCCTCGATGTCCCGGACGCGCTCAGCCATGTAGCCGCCCGCGCTGGCCAGCGCGTGCGCGAAGTTGTTCGCCGCCTCGTAGACCGCCCTGGCCGCGGGGATGCGCTGCGCGGTGACGAGTTGCTCCGCCTGGCTCACGAGCGCGGGATCGGCCGCCATCGCGGCGGTCGTGGTCAGGATGGTCGCCGCGTCACCACCGGCCGCCTCGGCCATCGCTTCCAGCCGCGCGGCGACGTTCTGAGCCGCGGGCGCGATCCTCGCCGCCTCCGCGTGTGCGTCCTCCGGTGAGGGTGTGCTCGCGGGCTCGGCGATCGAATCGGTGACCTTGACGACAGGCCCGCTCGCGCGCCCTGGACTGACGCCCACACCGGAAAGCTGCACATCGGACATGCTGCGTCACTCTAGTTCGGCCGCGGTGGGATAGGAGGGTTGGGCGCCGCGCCTGAGAACCGACATCGTGGCCACCCTCACCGCACTCGTCGCCGCGTCGGCGATGCTCGCGCCACGGGCGAGCGCGGTGGCGAACGCGCCGGCGAAGGCGTCGCCCGCACCGGTGGTGTCAACGGCGTCCACCTCGGGTGCGGGGATCTCGCTGCTTCCCGCGCCTGTCACCACCACTGCTCCCGAGGGGCCTTTCGTAACCACCGCGGCCTTCGGCCCCAGTTCGAGCAGCCGGGTCGCCTCGACCGATTCGGCGCCGAGCAACCAGGCCGCCTCGTGCTGGTTCACCAGCAGCACGTCGAGCCCGTTCAATGCGCGCTCGGCGATCTCGGCCACGGGAGACAGATTGAGCACCGTGCGCACCCCGGCTTCCTCGGCGGCGGCGAGAGCGTGTTCGACGGTGGGCACCGGCACTTCCAGCGACGCCACCAGGACGCTCGCGCCAGGCAGCGCCGCGGTCACGGCTTCCGGGCACAGCGCCCGGTTCGCTCCTGGGGAGACGAGGATCGAGTTCTCGCCGTCCGGGGTCACGGTGATGTAGGCGACGCCGGTGGGGCGATCGACGGTGCGAACGTGGTCGGTGCGCGTACCGCTGGCACGAAGCGACTCCAGCAGCAGCCTGCCGAAGCCGTCGTCGCCGACGGCACCCACCAGCGCGACGTCCGCGCCGAGCCTGGCGGCGGCGACCGCGGTATTGGCTCCCTTGCCGCCGGGCAGGACAACCGTGTCGGCGCCGAGTACCGTCTCACCACCCGCGGGCCTGCGTTCGGCCTCCACGACGAGGTCGACGTTGGCCGATCCGACCACGAGCACGCGTGCCGCCACGCTGCCAGCGTGCCACGAGAACGGCCTCCTGCCGAGCAACACGTTCCCGAGTTGTGTGGACGTGAAATCCTTTGTAACTTTCAAAGCCGCCGGTACGACAAGCCAAGCGGGTGCACCCGGACTACCTCGTTCGGGTGAATGTGGTTCCTCGACGTCATCGACTGGGGACCTGCACACTCTCACAGGCACCACGCGCGTAGGCGCGTGGTCTTGTCCGGTGCGGCCCGCTGGGGCCTGCCGGGCATCGGGTCGCCGGCACCGGTCGCGTAGCCCCCCGAGTGATCGGTGCCGGCGGCGCCCGACGCACTGTTGTGCACCAGATTGTCGATCTTCTTCGGCGATTCTCCGCACGTCGCGGCGCTGATCGGCTCCCGTGGTCCTAAACTGCGTGAATCCGGCACGGGTCCGAAGGAAAGCCAGCTCAGCGGGGTGTGCGATGAACAGGCCAGCACGGCGGGGGCGCGAGCGCGCCGCCACCGACCGCGACATCCGGCACACCGCCCGTTCGCTGCTGGTCGAACACGGCCCCGAAGCCGTCACACTGCGCGCCATCGCACGGGAGTTGGGAATCACCGCCCCCGCCCTTTACCGCTACTACGGATCAAGAGACGACCTGATCGACCACCTGCGCCGCGACATCGTCTCCGACCTCGGCACCGAACTGGCAGGCGAGATCGCCGGGCTGCGAGACGGCGGCCCGCAACAGCTTTTCGCCATCTGCCGGGGTTTCCGGCACTGGGCACTGACCCACACCCAGGAGTTCACGCTCGTGTTCGCCTCCCCGACCGGCGGAGTCGGTTCGGCGTCGGGCAGTGTCGCCACGCTGAACCAGGTGAGCGAGCCGTTCGGCAGGGTCTTCCTGCTGGCGGCGGGCGAGGTGCTGGCGGCACACGACGTCGCGGCGCCGCCCGACAGCGCCGTGCCACCCGAGCTTCGCGAGGACCTGGCCGCCTACCGCGACTCGCTGCTTTCGGTCATGGCCGAGTCGGGCATCAGCATGACGCCGGACCAGTTCACGCTCGGCACGACGTACCTGATGATGCAGTTCTGGGCGCGGCTGTACGGCCACGTGACGCTCGAGGTGTTCGGCAACTACCCGCTCCCGGTGTCGAAACCGGACGCACTGTTCGACGCGATGCTGGCCGACCTGGCCCGCGAGATCGGCCTCGAACTCGACTGAGCCGCCACCGGCGCGCTCAGCGAACCACGTTGACCAGCCGGCCCGGCACCACGATCACCTTGCGCGGCTCGGCACCCTCGAGCAGCGCGGCGATCTTGGCATCCGCCAACGCGGCAGCCTTCACCGCTTCCTGCCCCGCGTCTGCGGCGATGGTGATCCGCGAACGAACCTTGCCGTTGACCTGGATCGGGTACTCCACGCTGTCCTCGACGAGGTACCTCTCGTCGGCGACGGGGAACGGACCATGCACAAGGGAATCCGGGTGGCCGAGGCGGCTCCACAACTCCTCCGCGATGTGCGGGCACATCGGCGCCAGCATCAGCACCAACGGCTCCACCAGACCACGCGGGGTCTGCCCCGCCGACCCGTACACCTTGGTCACATGGTTGTTCAGTTCGATCAGCTTCGCGCCTGCGGTGTTGAACCGCAGTTGCGCGTAGTCGTCGCGAACACCGGCGATGGTCTTGTGCAGGATCCGCAGGTCGTCCTCGGTGAGGGCGGCGTCGCTGACCCGCAGTGCTCCGCTCTCCTCCTCGACCACCAACCGCCACAACCGCTGCAGGAAACGGTGCGCGCCGACGACGTCCTTGGTCGCCCACGGGCGGGACTCGTCGAGCGGCCCCATGGACATCTCGTAGAACCGGAAGGTGTCGGCACCGTAGTTCTCCGACATCTCGTCGGGGGTGACGATGTTCTTCAGGCTCTTGCCCATCTTGCCGTACTCCTGCTTGACCTCCTCGCCATGGAAGAAGAACTTCCCGTCGCGCTCCTCGACCTCCTCGGCGGGGACGTAGAAGCCACGAGAGTCGGTGTAGGCGTAGGCCTGGATGTAGCCCTGGTTGTACAGCCTGCGGTACGGCTCCTCGGAGGAGACGTGTCCGAGGTCGTAGAGCACCTTGTGCCAGAAGCGCGCGTAGAGCAGGTGCAGCACCGCGTGCTCCACCCCGCCGACGTAGAGGTCCAGACCGCCGGGATCGTTCGCGCCGTGTTCGGCGGGCCTCGGCCCCATCCAGTAGCGCTCGTTCTCGGGATCGACGAGCCGTTCCTCGTTGGTGGGGTCGATGTAGCGCAGCTGGTACCAGCACGAACCCGCCCACTGCGGCATGACGTTGGTGTCGCGGCGGTACTTCTTCGGCCCGTCGCCCAGATCGAGAGTCACCTCGACCCAGTCGCTCGCCTTGGACAACGGTGGCTGCGGCTCGGAGTCGGCGTCGTCGGGGTCGAACGTGGTGGGCGAGTAGTCCTCCACGTCGGGTAGCACCACCGGCAACTGCTCCTCCGGCAGCGGGATCGGCAAGCCGTCGGAGTCGTAGACGATCGGGAACGGCTCTCCCCAGTAGCGCTGCCGCGCGAACAACCAGTCGCGCAGTTTGTACTGCACGGTGCCCTCGCCGTGACCGTGTTCCTCCAGCCACGCGATGATCGTCTTCTTGGCGTCCTCGACGCCCATACCGTTGAGGTTCAGGTCGCCGTGAGCGGAGTTGATGGCGGGGCCGTCACCGGTGTAGGCCTGCCCGTCGAAGCCCTCCGCGGGCTGCACCGTGCGGATGATGTCCAGACCGAACTTCTCGGCGAAGTCCCAGTCCCGCTGGTCCTGGCCGGGCACCGCCATGATGGCTCCCGTGCCGTATCCCATGAGCACGTAGTCGGCGATGAACACCGGGATGTGTTCGCCGTTGACCGGGTTGACGGCGTAGGAGCCGGTGAACACACCGGTCTTCTCCCTGCTCTCCTGTCGGTCCAACTCGGACTTGCGGGAAGCCTGCTTGCGATAGCCCGCGACGGCTTCCACCGGAGTGGCCGCGCCACCGGTCCAGCGTTCGTCCACGCCTTCCGGCCACTCGCTGGGGGTCAGCTCATCCACCAGCGGATGCTCCGGTGCCAGCACCATGTAGGTGGTGCCGAACAGCGTGTCCGGCCTCGTGGTGAACACCTCGATCACCTTGTCGCCTGCGGGGAACCGGATGTTCGCGCCACGCGAGCGGCCGATCCAGTTGCGCTGCATGGACTTGACCTTCTCCGGCCAGTCCAACCGGTCGAGGTCGTCCAGCAGCCGGTCGGCGTAGGCGGTGATGCGCATCATCCACTGCCGCAGGTTCTTGCGAAACACCGGGAAGTTGCCGCGCTCGCTGCGGCCGTCGGCGGTGACCTCCTCGTTGGCCACCACGGTTCCGAGTCCCGGCGCCCAGTTCACCGGAGCCTCGCAGATGTAGACGAGGCGATGCGAGTCGATGAGTTCGCGCTGCTCGAGGCGGGACAGCTCCTGCCACGGCCTGCCGTCCGGGGTGGCGCGCTTGCCGTGCGCGTACTGCTGCTCCAACTCGGCGACGGGGCGGGCCCTGTCCTGCTCCTCGTCGTAGTAGGCGTTGAAGATCTGCAGGAAGATCCACTGCGTCCAGCGGTAGTACGAGATGTCCGTGGTGGCCACCGAACGTCGCTCGTCGTGGCCGAGACCCAACCTGCGCAACTGGCGGCGCATGTTCTCGATATTGGCCTCGGTCGTGGTGCGCGGGTGTGTCCCGGTCTGCGCCGCGTACTGCTCCGCGGGCAGCCCGAACGCGTCGTAGCCCAGCGTGTGCAGCACGTTGCGACCGATCATCCGGTTGAACCTGGCGTAGGCGTCGGTGCCGATGTAGCCGAGTGGATGGCCGACGTGCAGCCCGCCCCCGGACGGGTAGGGGAACATGTCCTGCACGAACAGCTTGTCCGACGGCAGCGGCTTGCCCGACTCCGACAGCGGGCCGACCGGGTTGGGGGCGTGGAAGGTGCCGTTCTCAGACCAGTGGTCCTGCCAGCGCCGCTCGATCTCTCCGGCGAGTTCCGCCGTGTAGCGGTGTGCCGGAGTCGTCTCGGTGCCGTCTGTCATCGCCGATCCTCCCGTGTGCCTGCCTCTGAAACAACGCAACCCCCCAGCCCGAGGGCGTGAGGGGTTCGCCGCGCAGCCGGTCGGTCCGGTGGTCCGGTCAGCGCGGCCGGCTAAGGAGCAGGCTCGCCGTCGTCATCGAACTCATGGTAGCCGCTCCCACCACGGCGTTTCGGTAAGCCCCCGGTATCCTCGGCTTGTGTTCGTGCTCGCCTTGGTACCCGCCCTGCTCGGTCTCCTCGTCGGTTGGGGCGGCTTGCTCGGCTGGCGGGAACGGCTGTCCCTGCAACGGGGCGCGGGCGTGCGCACCCGCGCGACGCTGCGCAGCGACGAGGCCTTCCGGGTCGCCAACAAGGTGGCTGCCGTACCCACGATGGCTGCTGGTGCGGTCGGCGTGTTGGCCGCTGCGGCGGGGCTGGCGATGCCCAGCGCCCTCGGCACGGTGATCGCGGCCGTGGTGGGGCTGCTGGGCATGTTCGTGCTCGTCGCGGGCGGCGGGCTGCTCGGGCACCGCGCCGCCGAGGCGGTCCCGGCACCGAGCGCACCTGCCGGTTGCGGTGGTTGCGGCTGCGGTGGTGGCGGCTGTTCGGCTCTGGCCGGGGGCGCCGGAACCCCGTAGCGGTCTCTTCACGCCACGAACCGGGCCGAATCCGGCGAGTCGGGCAACCGGAACCGGCGCAACTGCTTGTTCCGCAGCCCCAGTCCTGCCACCCCTGCCACACACAGCAGCCCGCCGGAGACTGCGGCGAAAGCGGGGGAGGTCCAGCCCGCCACCACGCCCGCTCTGAAGTTGCCCGCATCAGGGCCGGACATACCCAGCGCCAGTTCCACCGCGCTCACCCTGCCTCGGTGGGAGTCAGGGGTGGCGACCTGCACCAGCGCACCACGGGCGATCACGGCGAAGGTGTCGGCGCCACCCGACACGGCGAGGAAACCGAGCGCGAGCCACAACGGCTGGGCAAGCCCGAACCCGACGATCCCCGCACCCCAGACCACGGCAGCGAGCAGTTGGATGATCCCTGGCCTTCGGGACCGGGTCACCAGCCCAGACGCGGTGCCTGCGGCGATACCGCCCACGGCGATCGCCGAAAGGAACAGCCCCAACGTGTCAGGACTGCCGCCGAAGCGCTCGGCGTTGATCGCGGGGAACAACGCGACCGGCATGGCCAGCACGGTCGCGAACACATCGGTCAGGAAGGAGCCCGCCAGGGCCGGGCTCCGCCCGATGAACCGCCAGCCTTCCCAGATGGCGCGCGGCCCGGGCCGGGTCGGCACGCCACCGGGACGAGCAGCGGGCAGGCGCCACACCCCGTACACCGCGATCACCAGCGCCAGCGCGTCTGTCGCGTAACACGCGCCGACGCCCAGCCGCGCGGTGACCACACCCGCGGCCGCGGGCCCCGCCAGCATCGCCACCTGGAAACTGAGGTGGGTCAGCGCGATTCCGGCGCCGACCAGCCGAGGCGGCAGCAGGGTCGCGACGAACGTGCGCCGCACCGGTGCGCTCAGTCCCAGGAAGGCGGCGTGGACGGCCACCAGGCTCAGCACGATCGGCAGCGACCGAATCCCGGCGAAGGCGTGCCAGGCAAGCATCGCGGCACTGAGCAGTTGACCCACGGTGGACAGCACCACCAGCCGCCTGCGGTCGAGCCCGTCGGCGAGCGCACCGCCGATCATGCCGAACACCACGGTGGGGACGGCGTTGGCCAACCCGATCGCCCCGACCGCGACCGAACTGCCCGACAGCTGCCACACCTGAGCGAGCACACCGACCACCAGCAGTTGCCCGCCGAAGGTGGAACTGGTCGTGCTCACCCACAGTCGGCGAAACGCCGCGCTGTCGCGCAGCGGTCTGGTGTCGACAAGGCCGCCGATTCTCACTGTGTCGGTTGCTGTGGCGGTTGCGGTACCGAACGCAGGCGGCGGGCGATCCGCTCGCGGAACGGCTCCCGTGCCAGCGCCCGTTCGATGTCGCGCACCACCCGCGTCAGCGCGTAGGGGATCTCGTCGTCGAGTTCGGCGACCGCGTCCTCGGTGGCCCGCCACTCGGCCTCGATGAACGGCACCAGTTGCCTGCCCTTGTCCGTCAGCGTCACCTCGCGGGTGCGCGCGTCGGCTCCGGGGCGCGTGGCCACCAGCCCTTCCGCGCGCAGCGCGCTCACGGTCTGGCTCATCGCCGAATGCGTGACCTCCAGCGACTGCGCGAGCTGGCGGATGGTCATGGGCCCGTGGCGGGACAGCCGGATCAGCGGCATGGTGTGCCGGGGCCGTACACCCCTGACGTCGAGCCGTTCGTACAGGCGTGCGATGTCGTCGTCCATCGCGTCCAACAGCCTGCGCAGCGGTCGCCAGTGGCTGATCTCGGTCGGGTCGTGGGGTTGTCGATCGTTCGGCTCGCTCACGCCGACGATCGTAACAGCACTTATATAACCACTGTTGTAATTGCCCGTCAGGAACTACTCAGTTGCGTTGCAGATCCCCCGGGTGCGTCGCCAGCAACGCGGTCGGCAGGCCCTGCCTTCGCAACACCTGACCCCACAGATCTTTGGCGGGCGTTGCCAGCACGTCGCTCGGCAGCGCGGGCACTATCAACCAGTCACCCCTGTCGATCTCACCCGCGAGCTGCCCCGAGTCCCACCCCGCGTAACCGGCGAACACTCGAAGTCCCCGCACCCGTGCCACCAGCGAGTCCGGGTCCGCATCCAGATCCACGAGCGCGACCGGGCCACGGACGGCGATCACACCCGGCACGCTCGCCGCGGTCTCGCCGGTACGCAGCGCCGCGAGGCACAGCGCCGTCTTCTTCTCCACCGGGCCCCCGACGAACACCGCCTGCGGCTCGACCACGTGCTCGCCCCAGTTCGGCAACACCTCGTCCACCGGGACGTCGCTGGGCCTGTTGAGCACCACACCGAGAGTGCCCTCGTCGCGATGATCGATCACGAAGACCACCGTCCGGCGAAAGTTCGGGTCAAACATCGTGGGGGCAGCGACCAGGAGTGTTCCCGGCTCAACCTCGGCGTCCGCTCGCACACCTTCATGATCCCACCCACGCCGGAGCGTGACCTCGCGGTGTTGTCGGGCGCGCCGCGTTAGGCTGGAGCATCGTGACCGCGCAGGCGCAAACCGGGGCAAAGCTCGCCACCTCTCGCGCGCTGCTCACTCTCCGCGACTTCCGCAAGCTGCTCTACCTGCGGTTCGCGATGCACTGGGGCGACGGGTTGTTCCAGGCCGGCCTCGCGGGCGCGGTGCTGTTCAACCCCGAACGCGGCGCCGACCCCCTCACCATCGCGGGCGGGTTCGCCGCGCTGCTGCTGCCCTACTCCCTTGTAGGACCGTTCGCGGGTGCCCTGCTCGACCGCTGGGACCGCAGGCGGGTACTCGTCGTCGCGAACCTGTTGCGCGGAGCAGCCATCGTCGCCGCCGCTGCCGCCGTCGCCGCGGGCGCTCAGGGACTGCCGCTGTTCGCGCTGGCGCTGCTGGTCATGGGCATCTCACGGTTCGCGGGCGCCGGAGTGTCCGCGTCGCTGCCGCACGTCGTGCCCGCGCGGCGGCTGGTGGCGGCCAACGCGCTGTCCGTCACCGCAGGTGCGATGGTGGCCGTGCTCGGCGGCGCGTGTGCCATCGGGCTGCGCGCCGTCCTCGGCAGTGGGGACACCGGTTCGGCGTGGACCACCTCTGTCGCCGTCGTGGGCTCACTGGTCGCCGCCGCGCTGGCGACAAGGTTCGCGCGCGGCGGCCTCGGCCCCGACACGGTGGACGAACCGGCGAACGTGGTCAGCGCCGTCGCCGCGGGCCTCGCCTCCGGCGCGCGGACCGCCGCGCAGACCCCGACCGTCAGGGCCGGGCTCGTCGCCCTGCTCGCCCACCGCGCCGCGTTCGGCATCTCTTTGCTGCTGACCGTGTTGCTGATGCGGTACTCCTTCTCCGGCGTCGGCCCGCTCAAGGCGGGACTGGCCGGGCTCGGCGAACTGGCCGTGATGGGCGGCGCAGGCATCCTGCTCGCCGGGCTGGTGACACCGAAGCTCGTTGCCCGCTTCGGCAGGCGGGCGGTCGTCACGGGAGCCCTCGTGGCCGCCGCGGCGGCGCAGGCGGGACTCGGCCTGCCGATGGTGCTGCCCACCGTGTTGCTGGCTGCCTTCGCCATCACCGCGGCCGGGCAGGTACTGAAGCTCTCCGTCGACGCCTCTATCCAGCGAGACGTCGGCGACGAGACCCGCGGCCGCGTGTTCGCGCTCTACGACACGCTGTTCAACGTCACCCAGGTCGCCGCGGTGTCGTTCGCCGCGTTCTTCGTCCCGCTGGACGGGCACTCGGTGGGGCTGCAACTCGTTGCGATCGCGATGTATCTGCTCGGTGTCGCCGGTCACCTGGCCACTTCCCGTTAAGGTGAGCGCTTGTGACCATGGCTGGCAACGACGCGTCGACGACCGTCACATCGCGGGACGGGCTCGTCCGCGCCACCCTTGATTCCACCGGCTCGCTGACCGGGCTCGAGTTCGCGCGTACGGCGTTCGACCAGAGCGACCCGCGGACACTCGCACAGACGGTCCTCGATGTCGTACGGGAGGGCACCGAGCGGGTACGGCAACGGATCGACAGCGCTCCACCGCCGCCTGTCCCGCCGAGACCGACACCGAAACGTGCCCGTCGAGCACGCTAGATTAAGTCGGTGTGAAGCGCGCTCCGCACGCGCGGGAGCTACTGGGGACGCACTGAAACGAGGGGAAAGCGTGCGCTACCGAGTCGAGGTGGCCGATCGACCCGATGCGCTGTACGCGTTGTGGAACGGTGGCATCTACCGCGCGCAGCGCTCCACGGCGGACGGCACCGTGCTGCTCGTCGCCGAGGACGGCGAGCAGCCGCCGGAGGGTTTCGACACCGAATCGCAGGGCCGTCCCGCCAAGGTCGTGCCTGCCTCCGAGGCGGGCGCCACCTTCGCGATCCACACCTACTGCCACTACGACGACGAGCCCTACCGCGTCGAGCCGCGCTCGCGCGACGGCGAGCTGACACTGCGTTGGGTGGGCACCGACGAGCGCATGGCTGCTCAGCTGGGGCTTACCGGTCTCAGCACCACCACCGACGACCCGGAGACGCTGACCGCGCTGTGGCAGGAGCGGCACGACTTCGCCGAGGAAGGCACCCCCCGCAGCGAACCGGGTAGTGGTGACACGCAGGCGCTGCTCAGGGCGATCGGCCGCACACTGCAAGGTTTCCTACCCCACGGGTGGCAGCGTGTCGGCGCGCAGTTTCGCCAGGTCGGTGACTACTCCGAACTGGAGGTGAGGGCGGTCGCCGACGACGTGATCGTTTCGCTGTCCGCCCCACCTCGATTGGGGCAGCTGTTCACGCAGTTGCGGTCGGCGATGTACGAACCGGACGCGGGCACCTGGTGCCAGGGCACGTTCACGCTCGACTCGGAGTCGCGGTTCGACTTCGACTTCGACGCCGAGGCGGAGCCCGAGTGGCGGTTGCCGCCGCACGGCCGCACCACCGCCCGCAGCTACGACGTCGAGCTGACCTACTACCCCCGCAAGCAGGTGCCCGGCTGGCTCGCCGCACGTGCCGGGCTGCCGCTGGACGTGCCGCTGCGGACGGCCAACGTCGTCGACAGCCACGCCGACGGCGAACCGCCTGTGGTGAACCGGCCACCCTTACCCCGCGACGAGGTGCCACGCATCCTCTCCTACCTCTACCGCGCACCGGTGGCGCTGAGCAGGCCCGGCGCACTGGCGGACATCTTCCGCCCCGGGCCGCCGAGCGTGCCGGACGCCTTCCACACCGATGGCAGCTGGATCTGGCCCGCCGCCGTTCCGCACTACCTGCGCACCTACGGCGTGCCGCCGGAAGCCGACCTGCTGGAGCACATCAGGGCGAACAACTACCGGCCGCCCTACGTCGGCGCCCTGCTCCGCGCCACGGCGGAGGCGGACGTGCTCGGCAAGCCGCGACCGCCGCGAACGCCGGAAGACCTCGCCGACGAAGAGCCCGCGGACCTTGTCGAGCGCGGCCTGCTTCCCGCGCGGCCACTGCGGGCAAGTGAGGTGCTGCGAGTGCTGCGCGCCAGGCTCACCGAGCACGGCGTGCCGGAGACGGCCTACCGCATCGGCGAGGCCGCCGACGGCGCGTGGTGCCTGCGCCGCACACCACAGGGCTGGGAGGTGGCGCGCCACGACGGGGGCACACCCGTCGACTCGCGCCGCTTTCCTTGCGTGCATGCCGCCGCGGAGGCGCTGCTCGGTGCGCTGCTGCTGTATCCGGCGCGGGCATGGCACGGTCCCTCCGCCGACGCCGAGGCGCACGAACCGCCGGGCAACGCCACCGACTGGCCGATCCTTCCGCTGCGAGGCGAGCCACCGCTGACCTACTACCGGGGAAAGCGCATGGTCACACTGCCCAGTGACACCGTGCTCCGTCGCTTCGGGAACGAGAACGGCAACCTCGTGCATCCCGAGCGCACCCGGTTCCCCGAGACGTCACTTGCCTTCGAGCGGGAGTCCGACCTGCGCCACTACCGGCTACGGCGGCCGTTGCGGGTGCTCACTGGCGTGACGCTGGCGTGGGGACCACTGCCCGGAGGTGCCGTCGCCTACCTGCTGCCTCGCCACATCGGGCACCACCTGGAAACCGGCGCGCTGGAACGCGCGGACTGACCGGCACCCCACCCGCGCGGCTCACCGTGGCGGTTCGATGCCCTGCTCGGCAGCCCACCTGCGCAGCTCCGCCACCGCCTCGTCGTGCTCGAGCGGTCCCCGGTCCAGTCGCACCTCCTTGAGGTGCGACCACGCCTTGCCGACCAGCGGGCCCGGCTCGATGCCGAGTATCCGCATGATCTCGTTGCCATCGAGGTCGGGCCGAACCCGCGCGAGGTCCTCCTCCTGCTCGATGCGGGCGATGCGCTCTTCCAGATCGTCGTAGGCGCGTTGCAGGGCGAAGGCCTTGCGCTTGTTGCGGGTGGTGCAGTCGGCACGCACGAGCTTGTGCAGCCTCGGCAACAGCGGACCGGCGTCGGTGACGTACCTGCGCACCGCGGAGTCGGTCCACTCACCCTTGCCGTAGCCGTGGAACCGCAGGTGCAGGAACACCAGCTGCGACACGTCGCTGACGACGTCCTTCGGGTAACGCAGCGCGCGCAAACGCTTGCGGGCGAGCTTGGCGCCAACCACCTCGTGGTGGTGGAAGCTCACTCCGCCGCCCGGCTCGAACCGCCTCGTCGCCGGCTTGCCGATGTCGTGCAGCAGTGCGGCCAGCCGCAGCACCAGGTCCGGCTCCAGCTTCGGCTCGTGCGCGGTCTCCAGTTCGATGGCCTGGTCGAGCACGGTCAGCGAATGCTGGTAGACGTCCTTGTGCTGGTGGTGCTCGTCGATCGCCAGCCGCATCCCCGGCACCTCCGGCAGCACGTGCTCGGCCAGTCCGGTGTCAACCATCAGTTCGATACCGCGCCTCGGCGCGACGCCGAGCAGCAGCTTCGACAACTCCGCCTGCACCCGCTCCGCCGTGATCCGTGCGATCTCGGACGACATGTCCCTCATCGCGGCGATCACCCTTGGCGCGGGTTCGAACCCAAGTTGCGCCACGAACCTGGCCGCGCGCAGCATCCGCAACGGGTCGTCGGCGAAGGACTCCTCCGGCGTGGCTGGGGTGTCCAGCGTGCGCTGCGCCAGCGCCTCCAGACCGTTGTGCGGGTCGACAAACGTCTTGGTCGACAGTTCGATGGCCATCGCGTTCACGGTGAAGTCCCTGCGCACGAGGTCGCCCTCGATGGTGTCGCCGAACGCGACCTCGGGGTGGCGGCCGACGCGGTCGTAGGACTCCGCCCGGAACGTGGTGATCTCCAGCGTGGTGCCGTGCCTGGCGGCTCCCACCGTGCCGAACTCGATTCCGGTGTCCCATACCGCCTCGGCCCAGCCCGCGACCACCTGCTGCACCTGTTGCGGTCGCGCGTCGGTGGTGAAGTCGAGGTCAGGGGAGAGCCTGCCGAGCAGGGCGTCACGAACGCTGCCGCCCACGAGGTAGAGCCGGTGCCCGCGCTCGGCGAACCTGGCGGCGAGTTCGTCGGCGATCGGCGAGATGCGCAGCAACTCGGCCACCGCGTTGCGCTTCGCCCGCGTCAACCGTCCCTGGTCAGAGGTCCGCTCGGCCTCGTTCACACCGATTCCACTCCCCACGCGGTCCCCCTACTACACCCCTGGCTCAACTCGGACACGGCAAGCCAGCGTACCGGCGACGCCGTTTGCTCTAGCATCGCAGCATGCCTGGATCGGCCGGTCGCTCCGGTGGCGCCAAACCGGGACGCCGGTCCCGGCGCCGCCGTGGCAAGCGGCTGACCACGGTGAACGAGACCTCGGCGGGCGGGCTCGTCGTCGACTCACAACGCCGCAATGCCGTGCTCATCGGCAGGCTCGACCGGCAGGGCAAACTGCTGTGGTCGTTGCCGAAGGGCCACATCGAGGACGGGGAAACCACCGAGCAGACCGCGATGCGCGAGGTGAAGGAGGAGACCGGGATTTCCGCGCACGTGCTGCGGCCACTCGGCACGATCGACTACTGGTTCGTCGCCGAGCGCCGCCGAGTGCACAAAACGGTCCACCATTTTCTTCTCGAGGCCAACGGTGGGGAACTCTCCGACGAGGACGTAGAAGTGACCGAGGTGGCTTGGGTGCCGCTTGCCGAACTCGACGGCAGGCTCGCCTACGCCGACGAGCGCAAGTTGGTGCGCAAGGCTCGCGAGTTGTTCGAAGGGGCCCTGGAGTGAGCAGGCAGTGAAGAAGCTCGGCGCGTTCGCGCTGGCACTGGTGTTCCTGATCGGTAACGCGGCGCTCGGTGCTTCCGGGCAGGCCGCGGCGCAGCCCGCGGTGCGGTCGCCGGAATGGCTGCGGCTGGACATCGAGCGGATGACACCGAGACTGGCCACGCCGGATGAGGACACGCTGCGCGTCACGGGCAGCGTCACCAACGTCGGCGACCGCCGGATCAGCGACATCGTCGCGCGGCTGCAGATCGGGCAACGGCAGGGCACCGAAAGACAGCTGCGTTCCACGCTCACCGGCTCCCCCGCCACTGACGCGGGCGCCTCCGAGTGGTCGGAGGTGGCCACCACCCTCGAGCCCGGGCAAAGTGCCGAGCTGTCCATCGAGGTGCCACTGGCCGAACTCGGTTTGTCCGCGCCTGGCGTCTACCCGCTGCTGGTCAACGTCAACGGAACCCCTGCCTACGGCGGCGCCGCCCGACTGGCCGCGGTCAACCTGTTGCTGCCCGTCATCGACCCGCCCGCCGAGACCCCGCCGGTCGCGGTCTCGGTGTTGTGGCCCATCACCTCCGCGCCGAAACTGGTCGCCGACCCCCACGACGGACCGGTGGTGCTCGCCGACGACCGACTCGCCGAGGAACTCGCTCCTGGGGGCAGGCTCGACGCACTTGTCACGGCGGCCTCGGCATACCGCGACAACCCGGACGTGTTCGGGTCGCTGTGCTTCGCGGTCGATCCGGATCTGCTGGAGACGGTGGCCGCCATGGCGGAGGGCTACCAGGTGCAAAGCCCAACCGGGCCGGTGCAGGGCAGCGGCCGCGAGCAGGCGGCCCGCTGGCTGCAGGCGCTACGGGAGCTGGTCTCGGGTCACTGTGTGGTGCAAATCCCTTACGCCGACGCCGACCTCGGCGCGCTGTCGAAGGTATCGACACGGACGGACCTCGTCGCCGACGCGGTGAACAACAGCGCGGCGATACTGAACCTGCTGCGCGTGCAACCGAGGGCCGGAGTGCTGTGGCCGAACGGTTCGCTCGGTGACGCCGCGCTGCGGTCGGCGGCGGGCGCGGGCACTACGACGGTGCTGACCGACCCGGCACAGCTCGGCGCGAACGCCTCCGACAGCACTGCGATGACGACGACAGCGGGTGTGAACGCGCTCGGCTACGACAGCCTGGTCGCCTCGGCCTTCGCAGGCACGGCCAGAGCCGACTCCGTAGCCAACCAGCCCAACGTCGCCACCCAGAACGGGCTGGCGACACTGGCCTTTCGGGCAGGTCTCGGCGACGAGACGGCGGAGGCGCCGGTGCTCGTCGCGCCACCGCACGGCTGGGACGCCTCGGAGCCGGAACTGCACTCGCTGCTTGGCTCGCTGGCACGACTGCACGAGGAACGGATGCTGACCCCGGCTCCGCTGGACGACCTGCTGGCCACGCCCGCAGGCGGCAACGCCGTACTGGACGGCGCCGACGGTGCCGACCTGGCGGGTTCGCCGGTGTCTGACGAGGTCGTCGCGGGACTGTCCGACATCGAGGCCACCGCCGCCGACCTGCAGCGCGCCATGTCGGTGGACCCGACGAGGCAGGTGCAGCCGATCAGCCTGATCCAACCACTGCACAACGCAGTGCTGAGGGCCACGTCGACGGCGTGGGACAGCCCCTTCGAACGCACCGCCGCGGCGACCGCGGCACGCACGCAACTGGAAAGCCTGGGCAACCAGGTGACCGTGACGACCCCGTCCCAGCCGGTTTCCCTCGCGTCCGGGTCGAGTCCACTTCCGGTGACCCTGAGCAACGCGCTGCCGGTCGCGGTCACGGTGCGTATCAACCTCGACAACAGCGCCGGACTGCGGACCGATCGGGTGCAGGACACGCCGCTGGCGGCCAACAGCAGGGTCGGCAGGCTCATTCCCGCGGAGGCGCTTCGGTCCGGCCGGTTCAGCGTGGACGTGTCGCTCACCACGCCCGGCGGCACGGAACTGGGAACCCCGGCGAGGCTGGAACTGACCTCCAACGAGTTCGGTGTCGTCACGGTCGTACTGACCGCGACGGCGGCGGGCGCGCTGTTCCTGCTCGGGGGCCGCCGTATCTACCGCAGGGTGCGGCAACGCGGGCAGGAAGGGCAGGCCGGTTCCCGCCCCAAGTAGGTCGAGCAGGCCACGTTTGGCGGAGCACGGCTGAGTTCCCACGGTCGGCCGGATTACCCTGAACCGACCGAGCTGACCGGCGAAGATTGGGTAGGTGTTGGACGAGGAGCTGGGCTGGCCGCCCGAGCGTGGGGGCGGGCCTCCACGCCAGGAGCGGGTGCCGCCACGACCTCCGGTCCGCAGGCCACCACCACCGCCGCCGGAGCAACCGCCACGCAGGCGCCAGCCGCCACCCGAGCACAGGGACGGGCAGCCACCGAAGAGACCCGACGACGCGAACCAGCCACCCCCGCGCTACCGGGAACAGCCACCGCAGCGGCCGAGGCAGCAACCGGTCCGCAGGCCACCGCCTCCCGCGGGCCCGCCACCGGCAGGCCCGCCGCCCGCTGCGCCACCGCATGCGCCACCGCCTGGTGGGCCACCTCCGGGTCCGCCACCCGGTCCACCTGGTCCACCGCCACCTGGTCCACCGCCGCCCGGTCCACCGCCGCCCGGTCCACCGCCACGGCGCGGGCGCCCGCCCGAAACCCGGTCGAGACCGGTCCGGCCGTGGCGGCAGGACCAGCGGGGTTCGCGGCGATCCCCGACCGGCTCCGACGACGGCCAAGCCACCGTGTTCATTCCCCGCCGGGTGCCTCCCGGCGCGCGCTGGCCTGCCGCCGACCCGGACGTGTTGCGACCGTACGACGAGCTCGCCACGCGCATGATGCCGCGCATCGCCGCCGAACCCATCGGCGAGCGACTGCCGGAAGTGCAGCTGGAGCGGCCGAAAGCGGGCGCCGAGCAGGCACCGTCGCTGGCCAGGTCCAGCGGTCGGATGGCGATCGCCACGCTGACCAGCCGAATCACCGGCTTCGCGTGGAAGGTCATGCTCGCGTGGGTGGCGACGCTCGGCGTGTTGTACGACTCGTTCACCGTCGCCAACACGCTTCCGCTCATCATCAACGAGCTGCTGCTCGGTGGCGTGCTGACCAGTGTGGTCGTGCCGTTGCTGGTGCGCTCGCAGGACGACGACGACGGCGGTGAGGCCTACACCCAGCGGTTGCTGACGATGGCGATCACGGTGCTCGGCATCGGCGCGATCGTGTCCACCGCCGCGGCGCCGTGGCTGACCGCGCTGCTCATGAACGACACGGGCGACGCGAACCCGCAGCTGGCGACGTGGTTCGCCTACCTGCTGCTGCCCGGCCTGCTGTTCTACGGGCTGTTCGCGGTGCTGTCGGCCATCCTCAACGCCAAGCAGATCTTCGGCCCCGCGCAGTGGGCACCGGTGGTGAACAACCTGGTCATCTTCGCCACGATCGGGGCGTTCGCGCTGGTGCCGGGCGACCCGACCATCGTGCCGACCCAGATGAGCGACCCGCAGGTGCTGGTGCTCGGAATCGGTGTGCTCACCGCGATGGTGGCCCAGGCGCTGTTCCTGCTACCGCCACTGCGCAGGTCGGGTTTCCGTTTCCAGTGGCGCTGGGGCATCGACGACCGGCTCAAGGAGTTCGGCGGCCTCGCGCTGTGGATCCTCGGCTACGTCGCCGTCAGCCAGGTCGGCATGGTCATCAACACGCGCGTGCTCACCGCGGGAGCCGCGGGAGGACCGTCGATCTACTCCAACGCCTGGCTGCTGTTCCAGTTGCCCTACGGCGTGATCGGCGTCTCGCTGCTCACCGCGCTGATGCCCAGGATGAGCAGGGCGGCCGCCGACCGCGACTACCGGCGACTCATCGGCGACCTGTCGTACGGCTCCCGCCTCACCACACTGCTGCTGCTGCCGGTTTCGGCGGTCATGGCGGTCGCGGGCACCTCCATCGGCATCGCGCTGTTCGCGCTCGGCAGGGGATCGGTGGCCGACGCCGAGCGGCTGGGTGAGGCACTCGCCGTCTCGGCGTTCGGGCTGCTTCCGTACGCGCTGGTGATGCTGCAGATGCGGGTGTTCTACGCGATGAAGGACTCCCGCACCCCGACCCTGATCATGGTCGTGATGACGGCGGTCAAGATCCCGCTGCTGTACCTGGCCTCCTCGCAGCTGAGCCCTGTGAACGTCGTGCTCGGTGTGATGATGGTGAACTCGCTGGTGTTCGTGGTGGGCGCCGTCATGGGCCAGGTGTGGCTGTGGGTCAAGCTGGGCAACCTGCGCAGCAAGCGGGTGCTGGGCGTGATCCTGTTCACCGTGGTCGCGAGTGGTCTCGGAGTGCTGGCGGCCGCGCTGGTGGGGATGCTCGTCCCGGACGCGCTCGGCCCGATCGGACAGGCTTGGGTCAAGCTGTTCCTGCAGGGAGCAGTGGGCATCGGGGTGTCGTTCGGCGTGCTGCTCGCCCTCAAGGTGGACGAGCTCGCTCCGGTCAAACGAAGGATCACCCAGTTGCTCGGGCGCGCTTAACCCGCTTGGCCCAGATGCTACACGGTGAGGGACGCGGTTCACGTACCCTCACTCACAGAGGAGACGAGCGTTCAGGTAGGGGGTCCGACCGACAGTGGGCATCCGTACACGTGGTGGGTCGCTGGCGCCCGGCGGGGTCGTCGGCGACGGCCGCTACCGGCTGCTCGCCCAGTTCGGTATCGACGAGCGCGCAGGCGCTCACCTGTGGCGAGCCAGGGACGGACAGCTGCGTCGCGACGTCGCGCTCACCATGCTCGTCGGAGATCCCGCGGACGCCGAGGCCGCCAGGCGGGGAAGGCGCACGCTGGAGCGGGCCGCTCACGCGGCCAAGTTCAGTCATCCGGGTGTGGCCCGGGTGCTCGACGTGCTGTCGCTGGGCAACGGCATCAGCTCCAGCGAGGGATTGCTCGGCATCGTGGTCGCCGAGTGGACGAAAGGCACAGACCTCGTCGATCTCGTCGCGGATCGACCAGTCGAGCCCGCCACCGCCGCGCGGATGGTGCAAGCGCTTGCCGAGTCGGTCGAGCAGGCCCACCAGTCCGGCCTCGTGCTGGGTATCGACCACCCGCAGCGGCTGCGGATGACGCCGAACGGCAAGCTGCGCCTCGCCTTCCCCGGGCCGCTCCCCGAAACCACACTGCGCGATGACGTCAAGGCACTCGGCGCGGTGCTGTACCTGCTGCTCACCGGACGCTGGGCGCTGGAGGGTGGTCCACCCGCCCTGCCCGCCGCACCTCGTTCCCCCGGTGGAAGGGTCGTGCCCGCCCGCGCCGTGGTTCCCAGGGTCCCCGAGGAGCTGTCGGCCCTCGCGGTGCGCACCATCGAGGACGGGGGCCAGGGCGGCATCCGCACCAGCGCCGCGATCCTGCGGGTGCTCGAAAAGGTGGCCGAGGACGCCGAGCGCACCCAGCTCATCAAACAGAGCGGGCAGGAAGGCGATTCCGACGTCGACTCCGACGGCGCGGTGTGGACCACCAAGAAACCGGTGAAGGACGCGCGAAGCCGCAGAAGGCTGGCGCTCGGCGTGACCGTGCTGGTCGTCGCCGCGGTCGGCATCCTGGCCTGGCTCGGCATGATGGCGATCAGCTTCTTCCAGGACGACCCTTCGGCGAGCGGACCTCCGGTTAATCTGGCGGAGCAGACCGCAACGCGGCAACCGCAATCACCGCAGCAGAGCAAGCCCCCTCCCGCTCCCAAGGTCACGACGGGCAACCCGGTGCCGCCGAGCGACATCGACGTGTACAACCCCGAAGGTGACGGCGACGGCGTCGCCGAGGCGCCATACGCGATCGACGGCGACGCCACCACGACCTGGCGTACCGACGAGTACCGCCAGCAGTTCCCGGCCTTCAAGAGCGGGGTCGGCCTCGTCGCGACCTTCGACGAGCCGATCAACCTTTCGAAGGTGCGGATCACCGCGGACAGCCCTGGCACCTCGGTGGAGGTCCGGGTCGCCGACAGCGCCGACGCCGACCTCGACGAGACCAGGGTGGTCGCTTCGGGAAACCTCGAAGGCAGCCAGACCGAGCTCTCGCTGTCGCAGCCGACGCAGGCGCAGTACGTCATCGTGTGGGTGACAAGGCTGTCCGGTCAGGAGCCCGAGTACGCCTCCGAGTTCGGTGAACTGCTGTTCCTACCCGCGCGGTGAGCGCCACTAGCCGGGTCTGCGTGGCCGGGGGAGATGACACCCTTAGTAGTCTCTCCGCGTGACCGCACCAGCGCCCACCGATGCCGATCTGATCGCGGCCCACACGGCTGGGGACCCGCATGCCTTCAACGAACTCGTCCGGCGGCACCGGGACAGGATGTGGGCAGTCGCGCTGCGCACGGTGAGGGACCCGGAGGAAGCGGCGGACGCGCTGCAGGACGCGTTCATATCGGCGTTTCGCGCCGCCGCGAACTTCAGGGCCGAGTCCCAGGTGACGACGTGGCTGCACCGGATCGTCGTGAACGCGTGCCTGGACAGGGTGCGCAGGCGGCAGGCGAGACCTACCGTGCCGTTGCCGGAGAACGGCGGCAACGAGCCCGCCGTTCCTCGTGACTCGATGGCGGAACGAGAGACGAGGCTGGTCATCAGGCAGGCCCTCGACGAGCTTCCCGAGGAGCAGCGCGTGCCGATCGTGCTGGTGGATGTCGAAGGCTACTCGGTCGCGGAGACGGCGCGGATGCTCGACATCGCGGAAGGAACCGTGAAGAGCAGGTGTGCCCGAGGACGCGCCAAACTGGCCAAACTTCTGGGGCATCTGCGGAACCCCGGTAGCGAGGGTGACGTCCCAACTCACGAAAGCAAATCCGGGGAGGGACGATGACGGACGAAGGCACGGGGCAGGATCGGGTTCTCGGCCCCCCGTGGTCTGTCGACGTGCTCGCCGACCTGCACGCCGGGGTGCTGGACGAGCGGGAGGCGGAACGGCTGTGGCCTCAGGTGGAGGCCGACCCACAGGCGCGCGCCATCATCGAGGCCCTCGAGGCGACCACGGCCGATCTCGCCCAACTCGGTTCGCAACCGGTGGAACCCGTACCCGCCGACGTGGCGGCGCGCATCGATGCCGCGCTCGCGCAGGAGCAGGCCGCGGCGAACGGCTCGAACGTCGTGAGCCTTGCCGCCGCGAGGCGCCGCCGCAACCGCATCGCGGGCTGGGGCGGTGGCTTCCTCGCCGCCGCCGCCGCAGTGGTCGCGGCCGTGCTGATCGCCGTCCCCGGAGGCGACGACAGCACCACCCCCGGTGTCGCGCAGCCCGCGCCCTCCGACGAACCGGTTTCCGGCTCGCCGTCGTTGACGCTGGACAGCGGCGGCCTCGAAGCTGCGGTCGGGGAGGTCAACGGTGTGCGCGACTTCGGCCCACTCGGCAACGAGGCTCGGCTCGACGCCTGCCTGCAAGCGGGAGGTATCGACCCCGACACCAAGCCGGTAGGCATCCGGCCCGCGACCATCGACGGGCAGGAAGCCGTCATCGTGCTCTACACCACAGGTGAGCTCGCGCAGTTCCGGCTCGTGGCGCTCGCGCCCGACTGCGGCCCCGACAACCCCGGTCTGCTGCTCGACGAGACCGTCGGCAGGGGCGGCTGAAGCCACGACAAGACTCGATCTTCCATGGCATGGAATGAGTCGACCGTTCACTCGCGGCGCTCGTCACGTTGGGAACACTCACACCTAGGATCGTGTTGAGCCGGGTGACAGGTGTTGTCGAAGCGGAGGTCACTGGTGGCTGAAGAGCAAGTCCGTAACCTGATCATCGTGGGGTCAGGTCCGGCCGGGTACACGGCCGCCGTGTACGCGGCGCGTGCCCAACTGGAGCCGTTGGTGTTCGAGGGCTCGCAGTACGGCGGCGCGCTCATGACGACGACCGAGGTGGAGAACTACCCAGGCTTTCGGTCCGGCATCCAGGGCCCCGAGCTCATGGAAGAGATGCGCGAGCAGGCCAAGACGTTCGGTGCCGATCTGCGGGCCGAGGACGTCGAGGAACTCGACGTGGTGGGCCAGGTCAAGTACGTCACGGCGGGCGGCAAGCGGTACGCCGCGAAAGCGGTGATCCTGGCCATGGGCGCGGCAGCGCGCTACCTCGGCGTGCCCGGTGAGCAGGAGCTGCTCGGGCGCGGTGTGTCGGCGTGCGCCACCTGTGACGGGTTCTTCTTCCGTGACCAGGACATCGCCGTGGTCGGTGGTGGTGACTCCGCGATGGAGGAGGCCACCTTCCTCACCAAGTTCGCCCGCACCGTCACGATCGTGCACCGGCGCGAGGAGTTCCGCGCCTCCAAGATCATGCTGGAGCGTGCGCGCGCGAACGAGAAGATCCGGTGGAAGCTGAACTCGCAAGTCGCCGAGGTGCTCGGTGACGGCAAGGTCTCCGGGCTGCGGCTGAAGGACACCGTCACCGGCGAGGAATCGACCCTGGATGTCACCGGGTTCTTCGTCGCCATCGGCCACGACCCCCGTAGTCAGCTGGTGCGTGGCCAGGTCGACCTCGACGACGAGGGCTACGTACTCACCAAGGGCCGCACGTCCTACACCAACGTCGAGGGCGTCTTCGCGGCAGGCGACCTTGTCGACCACATCTACCGGCAGGCCGTCACGGCCGCCGGATCGGGTTGCTCGGCGGCCATCGACGCGGAACGGTGGCTGGCGGAGAACGCCGGTGTGGAGGAAGCTGCCGAGGCGTCCGAACTGGTGGGCGGCGGCTACGCGGCCCGCGCGAACTGACCGGTCCAGGCCGAAAAACCACGACGGGAGTTACAGATGACCGACACCGTGAAGGTGACCGACTCCAGCTTCGCCGACGACGTGCTCGGCAGCGACAAGCCAGTGCTCGTCGACTTCTGGGCCACCTGGTGCGGGCCGTGCAAGATGGTGGCGCCTGTGCTGGAGGAGATCGCGACGGAACACGGTGACAAGCTGCGGGTCGCCAAGCTGGACGTCGACGAGAACCCGAACACGGCGAGGGACTACCAGGTCATGTCGATCCCGACGCTGATCCTGTTCAAGGGCGGCAGGCCGGTGAAGCAGATCGTCGGAGCGAAGCCGAAGGCAGCACTACTGTCCGACCTTTCGGATGTGCTCTGAAAGGCACGCGTGACGGCGGCGAAACCCGGGGGCAAGTGCGACACGCCCCCGGGTTTCTTGTTGCCCGGCCGGGCGAGCGGAACCCCTCGTACGGACCAGCCCTGCGCGCTGTCGCGGAGTCCACAGGGCACAATAGGGGCCGCGGGGCCGCCCGGCCCTGAACGTTCTGTAAAGCATCGAGTGCACTAGGTGCCCAAGGAAGAGCGAGGAGTGCATGCGGGTACTCCGCCGCGGCGACACCGGACCGGAGGTCGCCGAGATCAGGTCGATCCTCTCCGCACTGGAGCTGCTCCCTCCCGGTGACGAAACCAACGGCCAGGGCGTGTTCGACCAGGCGGTCGAACACGCGGTCCGCGCGTTCCAGCAGCGTCGCGGTCTGATCACCGACGGTGTCGTCGGCCCTGCCACCTACCGCTCACTACGCGGTTCGAGCTATCACCTCGGCAGCAGACCGCTGGCCTACCTGGTTTCGTCGCCCGTGCACGGCGACGACGTGTTCGCGCTGCAGGAGCGGCTCACCGAACTCGGCTACGACGCGGGCAGGCCGGACGGTGGCTTCGGTCCGCAAACGGAACGGGCGTTGCGCAATTTCCAGCGCGACTACGGCCTCGTCGTCGACGGCATCTGCGGTCCGGCGACCGTGCGGGCGTTGCGGCAACTGTCGCCGCGTGCGCGTGGTGGCCGGCCGGTGTTCCTGCGCGAGCAGGAACAGGTGCGCCGCGCCGGTCCCCGGCTGCGGGGCAAGCGGATCGTGATCGATCCGGGACATGGGGGACCCGACCTCGGTGTCACCGTGCAGGGCCTGCGGGAGGCCGACATCGCGTGGGATCTCGCGCGCAGGCTCGAGGGCAGGATGAAGGCCACCGGTATGGAGGCGTTGATCTCCCGAGGCCCGCAGCACAGCCCGTCGGAACTGGAACGCGCGCAGTTCGCCAACGAGGCGGGCGCGGATCTGTTCCTCTCGCTGCACAGCGACGGGAACCGTTCGCCCTACGCACAGGGTGTGGCGAGCTTCCACTTCGGGACCGGCAACGGCACCACCTCGACGGTCGGCGAGCTCTTGGCGGGCTACATCCAGCGTGAGCTGGCCGCGAGGACGGGCCTGCTCGACTGCCGCACCCACCCCAAGACCTGGGAGATCTTCACCCGCACCCGGTGTCCCGCCGTCAGGGTGGAGATCGGGTATCTGACCAACGCCGAGGACCGCAGGCGGCTTTCGGACCCGGCCTTTCGGGACGTGGTGGCCGAAGGCATTCTCGTGGCGGTCAAGCGCCTCTACCTGCTCGGGGAAAACGATCAGCCCACAGGCACGTTCACCTTCGCCGACGTGCTGGCTCACGAGCTGCTGAAGGCCGAGTAACCACAACCTGTGGACAACTCAGGGGTTGTCCACAGGTGCTGTGGACAACCCTGTGACTCGTAGCTATGCCCTGGTGACGCTCGATGTCGCGGTGGTAACGGCGACCTGGCCGAGCAGCTTCTCCAGTGCCGCTTCGACGTCTTCCTTCCACGAGATCGACGACCGCAGCTCCAGCCGCAACCGCGGCCACTTCGGGTGTGGACGGACGGTCTTGAACCCGACACTGCGAAGGAACCCCGCCGGCACCACACAGCTGTGTTCCTCGCCGTCCGGCTGCGGGTCGGCATCGCCGAACGCCTCGACCGCCCGCACGCCGCGGCGGGTGAGATCCCTTGCCACCGCCTGCACCAATGCTCGACCGAGCCCACCGCCGCGGAACTCCGGCAGCACCTGGAACGCGGTGAGCAGCACCGCATCGGCGCTCGGCGGAGAAGTGGGAAACGCTGCTGCCCTCGGCACCGCGCTCGGCGGAGCATAAAGGACGAAACCGACCGGGATGTCGCCGCTGTAGACGATGCGGCCGCACGAGCCCCACTCCAGCAACACGGCCGAGACCCAGGCCTCCTTCTCGACCTCGGTCTCACCGAACTGCTCGGCCTGTTCCCGCAGGTGCGGGGCGAGTTCCCAGTAAACGCACCTTCGGCAGCTCAGCGGAAGCTGCTCAAGGTTGTCCAGCGTGACGCCCTCGACGCGCCGTGGCACCGAACCTCCCCCGAAAGATGCGTGGACAGATCTCGCACCAGCGCGCAACCGGGTCGCGACTGGGTATCCACGAAACAGCATATGTCGATGTGAGAAGCCCCGGAAAGGCGGGAGTGCCTGCCGGGGCTGCCGCTACACTCAACAGGTCTACCTGCGGTAGCAAGACCCGAACAGCCGACGCGCTTCAGGCGAAGCAGACGAGAAGTGTGCGATGACTGCCTCCCAGCCTCCTGAGCACAGACCGGGGTCCGAACCCGGCCGCCACAACCTCGATCCCCATCTGGACCGCTACGCCGCGCGCACCGCGGGCATGACGGCCTCGGAGATCCGAGCGTTGTTCGCGGTGGCGAGCAGGCCGGAGGTCGTATCGCTGGCGGGAGGGATGCCGAACCTGGCGGCGTTGCCGCTGGATTCGCTGTCCACGCAGATGGCGGAGCTGATCTCCGAGGACGGGCTCGTCGCGTTGCAGTACGGCTCCGCGCACGGTGTTCCCGCGTTGCGCGAGCAGATCTGCGAGATCATGGCCATGGAAGGCATCTCGGCACACCCCGACGACGTCGTCGTCACGGTCGGTTCGCAGATGGGCCTCGACATGGTCACCCGGTTGTTCTGCGACCCGGGCGACGTGGTGATCGCCGAAGGCCCCTCCTACGTCGGCGCCCTGGGGTCGTTCGCCGCCTACCAGGCGAAGGTCGTCCACGTGGCGATGGACGACAACGGGCTGATCCCGCAGGCACTGCGGGAGGCGCTGGCGCACGCCGAAAAGCAGGGCCGGAGGGTGAAGTTCCTCTACACGATCCCGAACTTCCACAACCCCGCCGGAGTGACACTCGCCGTGGAGCGGCGCGCGGAGATCGTCGAGATCTGCGCCCAGCACGGCGTCCTGGTGGTGGAGGACAACCCCTACGGCCTGCTCGCCTTCGACGGGCAGACGTATCCGGCGCTGCGGTCGCTGGACCCCGACAACGTGGTGTACCTGGGCTCGTTCTCCAAGACCTTCGCTTCCGGACTGCGGGTCGGCTGGGTGCTGGCACCACACGCCGTGCGCGAGAAGCTCGTGCTGGCGGCCGAGTCCGCGACCCTGTGCCCGCCCACGCTGAACCAACTCGTCGTGTCGCGGTACCTGGAAACCCACGACTGGAAGGGCCAGATCAAGACGTTCCGCGAGAACTACCGCGAACGTCGTGACGCCATGCTTTCGGCGCTGGAGCAGCATTTGCCCGAGGGTTCGTCGTGGACGCATCCCGATGGTGGTTTCTACGTGTGGGTCACCGTCCCCGAGGGCGTCGACACCAAGGCGATGCTGCCCCGAGCAGTGACCGCGCGGGTGGCCTACGCGTCGGGCACCGGTTTCTACGCCGACGGCTTCGGCAGCAGGCAGATGCGGCTGTCGTACTGCTACCCGACGCCCGAGCGCATCCGTGAGGGGGTGCGCAGGCTCGCGGGCGTGCTGGAGTCCGAGATGGAGCTGATGCGGACCTTCGGTAGCGTCCAGACCCGCACGGTGTCCGGGCCGCAGTTCCCCGGACCCGACACCGCGTGAGCGACGCGATCGAACCTGAAGGAGTGACCGGGGTGGCCGAACCTACCGTCGCCGTGCTCGCGGGCGGGCTTTCGCACGAACGCGACGTCTCGCTGCGATCAGGGCGCCGATTGTCCGTCGCGCTGCGAGAGCAGGGCCTGACAGTGGAGGAGTGGGACACCGACGCCAGCCTGCTCTCGCGACTGCGTAACAACCGGCCGGATGCCGCGGTCGTCGCGCTGCACGGCGGTGAGGGCGAGAACGGTTCGGTACAGACTGTGCTGGAGATGCTCGACGTGCCGTTCGTCGGCACGAGTTCGCGTGGCTGCAGGCGGGCCTGGGACAAGCCGATCGCCAAGGCCCTCGTCGCGGGCGCCGACTTCGCCACTCCGGAGTGGGTCGTGCTGCCACACAGCACGTTCCGCGAGCTCGGGGCGCAAGGTGTGCTCGACTCGATGGTGGAGCGCCTCGGGCTACCGCTGATCCTCAAGCCGGACCAGGGTGGCTCCGCGCTGGGTGCTCAGGTGGTGCGCGACGCCGCCGAGTTGCCCGCCGCGATGGTCGGCTGCTTCGCCTACGGGGACACGGTGCTCGCCGAGCGGTTCATCGACGGCGTCGAGGTAGCGGTGACCGTGGTGGAACGCGACGGTGGCCCACGCGCGTTGCCCGCCGTCGAGATCGTGCCCGAGAGCGGGGTCTACGACTACACCGCTCGCTACACCGCGGGCCTCACCGACTTCTTCGCGCCCGCCCGGCTTGCCGACGACGCGGCGAAGGCGGTCGGCGAGTTGGCTGTCAGCGCGCACCAACTCCTCGGGCTTCGCGACATCTCGCGCACCGACGCGATCGTCGCATCCGACGGCACCGTGTACTTCCTCGAAGTGAACTCCTCGCCCGGACTCACCGAGACCTCGACCGTCCCGATGGCCATGGAGACCGCGGGAACCTCTCTCGGCGAGGTGTTCACCGACCTGGTGTCCCGCGCCATGCTGCGCGGGAGCTGACCACCCGGTTCGACGGAATCATCACCGTGACGAAATAGCCCGGTGTCATTGGTCATCGGATTTTCGTGTCCGATTTGCCTGTTTTGGGTCCATCAGAGCGACGATTCTTTCGAGGTCGTCGATGGAGCCGAACTCGACGATGATTCGACCCTTACGGCGGCCGAGGTCCACCTTCACGCGGGTGTCGAAGGTGTCGGACAACCGCTCGGCAAGGTCCTGTAAGCCTGGCGCTTCCGGCTGCTTGCGTGCGGGCGATTTGGGCTTGGGCTTGGTGTCGCTCTTCGAGAGCGTCACCGCCTCCTCGGTCGCGCGCACGGACAGCCCTTCCGCGACGATGCGACCCGCCAGTTCCTCCTGCCGACCGGCGTCCTCGAGGGACAGCAGAGCGCGGGCATGTCCTGCCGACAACACACCGGCCGCCACCCGGCGCTGTACGGGGAGTGGCAAGCGCAGCAGCCGGATGGTGTTCGTGATGACCGGCCTGCTCCTGCCGATGCGGGCAGCCAGTTCCTCGTGAGTCACCTCGAACTCGTCGAGCAGCTGTTGGTAGGCCGCCGCCTCTTCGAGCGGGTTGAGCTGCACGCGGTGGATGTTCTCCAGTAGCGCGTCACGCAACATGGCCTCGTCGGCGGTCTGCCGAACGATCGCCGGGATCAGGTCCAGTCCCGCCTGCTGTGCCGCTCGCAGTCGGCGCTCGCCCATGACGAGCTCGAACTCGTCGCCAGGAAGCTGCCGGACGACGATCGGCTGCATCAGGCCGAACTCGCGAATCGAGTGCTCCAGCTCCGCCAGTGCCTCCTCGTCGAACACCTGGCGGGGCTGCTTCGGATTGGGCTTGACGGCACCGATCGGCACCTCGCGGTAGACGGCTCCGGACACCTCGCCGCCTGCGAGTTCGCCGGACCCGTTCGGCGCGAAGGAACCCTGCTCGTTCCCGTTTGCGGGTTCGGTCCGAACGTCCGCGAACGTCGTACCCTCAGCGTTGACCGGCCCGGTCGGTATCAACGCCGCGAGACCACGGCCGAGGCCGCCTCTACGCTCGCTCATCGGCGCTCCCTGCTCACTCCGCGCTCGGCGAGTTCGCGCGCGGCGTCGACGTAGCTCATCGCACCCCTCGATCCCGGGTCGTAGGCGAGGATGGTCTGCCCGTAGCCGGGAGCTTCGGACACCTTCACGCTCCGCGGAATGATCGTCTTGAGGACCACGTCACCGAAGTGGTTGCGGACTTCCTGGGTCACCTGATCCGCGAGCTTGGTCCTGCCGTCGTACATGGTCAGCAGAATGGTCGATACGCTCAATGCCTGGTTCAGGTGCCGCTGCACCAGTTCGATGTTGCTCAGCAGCTGACCCAGCCCCTCCAGCGCGTAGTACTCGCACTGGATGGGGATGAGCACTTCGTGAGCCGCGACGAGCGCGTTCACCGTCAACAACCCCAGCGACGGTGGGCAGTCGATGAAGACATAGTCGACGCCGAGTTCGTCCAGCGCTTCCTTGGACAGCGCCTCCTTGAGCCGGGATTCACGGGAAGCCATGGAGACGAGTTCGATCTCCGCGCCTGCCAGGTCGATAGTGGCGGGTACGCACAGCAGGTTCGGCGACTGCGCACTTACCTGGGTCGCCTCGACGACCGATACCTCACCGATCAACATCTCGTAAACCGACGGCGTGCCCGATCGGTGGTCGACGTCGAGTGCGGTGCTGGCGTTGCCCTGTGGGTCGAGGTCGATCACCAGTGTCCTCACGCCGTGCAGCGCCAGTCCGGCCGCGAGATTGACCGCGCTCGTCGTCTTGCCGACGCCGCCCTTCTGGTTGGCCACCGTCATCACACGTCGCCGTGTGGGCCTCGGCATGAAGTTCTCGTCGGGGTGGAGCACCCGGGCGGCGCGCTCGGCCTCTTCGGCAATCGGCGTCCAGCCGACTCCACTGCTCATGCTGGTCTCCTGACGTGGATTCACCGGACGCCATCCCTTCCTGGCGGCACCGGGTCGTAGCTTCGTTTCACGTGGAACATTCGCCGCTCCGTACTCATCACTGTTCGCCGGCCATTCCTCTTAGCGCCTCTTCGAGCCACCTCGCCGCTTCCCACCCGATTTCGACGCTGCCACCCGCTCGATCACGACCACTGTGGTCGGCGTTTCGAGCACCTCGACACCACAGCGCACGAGCCTGGGCTCACCACCGCCCGCGGCGTGGACGGCGTCCCCATCGCGCTCGATCTCCTCATCGGCGCTGGCACCCTTGAGCGCCAGCAGGAGACCGGTCTGGCGTACGAGCGGAAGGCACCACCGCGCGAGCCGTCCGAGAGGCGCCACCGCCCGTGCCGTGACAACGTCCGCAAGACCAATACGCGCCTGGACCGCCTTGTCCTCCGCCCGGCCCCGTTCCACTGTGACCGCAAGGCCCAACGCCTCCACTGCCTCGGTCAGCCAGTCGACCCGGCGAGCCATCGGCTCAAGCAAGACCATATCGAGATCCGGTCGACTGATGGCGAGCGGTATGCCCGGCAAGCCGGCACCTGACCCGACATCGATGACCCTCGCACCTTCGGGAATGCACTCACCGATCACCGCCGAGTTGAGCAGATGCCGATCCCATAACCGGTCCACCTCGCGTGGCCCGATCAGCCCTCGCTCGACACCATGTCGCGCCAGCAGTTGCGCGAACGTCGCAGCCCGATCGACCTGATCGCCGAAGACGTCGACCGCCACGCGCGGGACCGCGGCCCTCAACTCTTCCAGGCCCACCGAATCACTCCTCTGCCGATTGCCGTTTCACGTGAAACGGGCTCCGCTGATTGTCCCCGATGGCACGCTGACCCCAGTGCGACAGTCCGCGAATGTGCACAACTCCACCGCGTGAAAGTTCCGTTCGCGTGCGTTTCACGTGAAACGTGGACAAAAAAAGCGGCCCGCCATCCACCGGCGGGCCGCTCCTGCTCTGCTCTGCTACGCAGGCAGAACCACGACACGTCGCTTGGGCTCCTCGCCCTCGCTCTCACTCGTAACGCCATCGACCGTGGCGACGGCGTCGTGCACCACCTTGCGCTCGAAGGGGCTCATCGGCTGCAGCCTCACCTTCTCACCGGAGGCACGCACCGACTCCGCGGTCGAGCGCCCGAGCTCCCGGAGTTCCTCACGCCGGTCGGCTCGCCATCCGGCGATGTCGAGCATCAGGCGGCTCCGCGTGCCGGTCTCCTGCTGCACGGCCAGCCGTGTCAGTTCCTGCAAGGCCTCCAGCACGTTGCCTCTCGGCCCGACCAACTTGTCGAGGTCCTCGCCGCCGTCGATGCTGACCACCGCACGCCCCGCCTCGACGTCCAGGTCGATGTCGCCGTCGTAGTCGAGGATGTCCAGCAACCGCTCGAGGTAGTCCCCGGCGATATCGCCCTCGCGCACCAGCAGGTCGTCGTCCGGTTCCGCGGCCTGCTCCTCCGGCATCTCCTCGGCGTCCTCAGCCCCTGCGACCCGCCCCGCCTCGTCGGGCTCAGCTCCGATCGCCTCCGCCGTTTCCGACATGTCGTCTCCTTCCCGCCCCGTGAATGTCAACGCCGCTTGCGACCCTGTGGCTTCTTGCCCTGACCCGTCGGCCGCTGCTGGTTGCCGCCGTTCTTCGCCCAGGCGCCGCCCCTGGCACTGCCACCACTCTTCGGGGCCTTACCGTTCTCGGTGGTCTGTTTGGGCTTCGCGTCCTTTGCCGACTCGGCCGACTCACCCTTCGCCGCGGCCGGCTTCTTCTGCGAAGCCGGCTTCTGACCGGGCTGCGGCTTCTGACCAGGTTGCGGTTTCTGACCGGGCTTGGGCGCGAGCGTGCTTCGCTTCTCCTGAGCCTCGGCCTTCTTCGCCTCTTCTTCCTTGTCGATCCGCGTGTAGACGAATCGCTGCTGGCCCAGCGTCCACCCGTTGTTGGCGAGCCAGTAGATCAGCAGACCGATGGGGAAGAAGGCACCGAACACGAGAACACCGGCCGGGAAGATCCACAGCGTCAGCTTGTTCATCACGGCTGTCTGCTGTGTCGCCGACGCAGGGTTCTGCCGAGCCACGGAGTGCCGAGCGGTGAAGTGCGTCGCGACCGCCGCGACGATCATGAGCGGCACGGCGACCGGAGCGACCTCCCAGTTCCACCCCGACTCGCCGGTTCCGCCCATCATCCCGAGGTGGTTGATGGCGTCGCCGAGGTTGACGCCGAAGATCTTGGCGTTGACGTAGGAGTTGACGCCCGCCTCGTCGAAGAAGTAGTTGCTCTCCCTGCCTGCCTGGAAGTTGCGCAGCACCCAGTTCAGCCCGATGAACACCGGAATCTGGAGCAACAGCGGAAGGCAGCTTCCCAGTGGGTTGACCCCGTGCTCGCGCTGCAGCCGCTGCATCTCCTGCGCCTGCCGCTGCCGGTCGTTCGCGTACTTCTTCTGGATCTTCTTGATCTCCGGCGCGAAGTCCTGCATCTTCTTCATCGACCGGACTTGGTTCACGAACGGCTTGAACATGATGCCGCGCACCGTGAAGGTCAGGAACACGATGCCGAGGATCCACGCGATCGCGTTGTCGTCACCGAAGACGAACCCGAAGACCTTGTGCCAGACCCACAGGATGAACGACACAGGGTAGTAGATGAAGTCGAGCACTGAGCTACTCCTCGGTAGGCATGCCAGGGCATTGGTGCCGGAAGCTGAACTTCTCTGGCACAGGGTCTCGTCCAGGCGGGGTCCATGGACCGCAACGCAGCAACCGGCGCGTCGCGAGATAGCTGCCTCGCGCGGCTCCGTGCCGGCTCAACGCCTCCACCGCGTAGCCGCTGCAACTCGGGTAGAACCGGCACATCGGCGGAAGATAGGGGGAGATGAACTTGCGGTAGAACCGCAAGGGGAGCAGCAGGACCCAGGCCACCGGCGTCGGCCGCGCGGGCGCCGTGGTGTCCCGGCTCTCGGCCGTGTCGATACCGGCCACGTTGTCTTCACTCACACTGCTGGTCCACTTTCTTGGCGGGTGCGATGCGACAGACCAAGCCGCCGCAATGCCGCGTCGAGATCCGCGCCGAGCTCCGCACTGCTCGCGGTGGCCGCAGGGGGCAGAGCCCGAACGACCAACGCGCTGCCGGTCGGCACGGTTCCGAGGCGGTCAAAGACCAGGTGTCGCAGCCGCCGTGTCACCCGGTGGCGTACCACCGAGTTTCCCACGGCCTTGCTCACGACGAATCCCGCCTTGGTGCGCTCGCCGTAGTCGGCGAGCGCGTGCAGCACAAGGCGGCGGCGCCCGGCACGAGCGCCGCCGCGCATCACCGCACGGAATTCCTCACTCCGTCGCAGGCGAGCGTCAGCCGGTAACACGCCGCGCTCCGCGCCTGTCGATGCCTGTCGGACCGGCGGTCGTCAGGCGGAGAGTCGCTGGCGACCCTTGCGACGGCGAGCCGCCAGGATCGCCCGGCCTGCCCGCGTACG